>JAIOXK010000001.1 GCA_021741645.1 Candidatus Nanopelagicales bacterium | reverse complement strand
CGTCGAACAGGTAGTCCGCATCATGGGGACCGGCCGCCGCCTCTGGGTGGTACTGGACGCTGAAGGCTGGAGCATCCAGGCACCTCAGACCCTCGACCACGTCGTCGTTGAGGCAGACATGGCTCACCGTGGCGCGACCATAGGGAGTGTCGAACGCACCGTCGCGTGGGGCGTCGACGGCGAACCCGTGATTGTGCGCCGTGACCTCGACCCGCCGCGTCGCCAGATCCATCACCGGCTGGTTGATCCCGCGGTGGCCGTAGCGGAGCTTGTAGGTGCCCAGGCCCAGCGCCCGGCCGAGAATCTGATTGCCGAAGCAGATACCGAACACCGGTATGCGCTGGGACAGCAGTTCGCGCATGACGGTGACCGCGTGATCGGCAGTCGCCGGGTCGCCGGGGCCATTGGAGAAGAAGACCCCGTCAGGCGACAGCGCCAGAATCTGATCGACCGTCCAGCTCGCAGGGACGACATGGACCTCCATGCCACGCTGCGCCATCTGGTGCGGGGTCATCGACTTGATGCCCAGATCGACGGCCACGACGGTGAAGGTCCGCTCCCCCACGGCCGGGATCACGTACGGCTCCGCCGTGGTGACGTCCTCGGTCAGGTTGGCGCCAGCCATCGACGGGCTCGCCTGCACACGAGCGACCAGCTGTTCCGGGGTCGCGTCCGCATCAGGTCCGCTGAAGATGCCCACTCGCATGGCTCCCCGCTCGCGCAGGTGCCGGGTCAATGCTCTTGTGTCTATTCCGCTGATGCCCACGATGCACTGGTCGACGAGATCGTCCTCCAGGCTCCTGCGGGCGCGCCAGTTCGAGACGATGCGCGAGGGATCACGTACGACGTAGCCGGAGACCCAGATGCGCTCGGACTCAGGATCCTCGTCGTTCATCCCGGTGTTGCCGATATGCGGGGCGGTCATGACGACGACCTGCCCGCGGTACGAGGGATCAGTGAGAGTCTCCTGGTAGCCGCTCATGCCCGTCGAGAACACGGCCTCGCCGAAGGTCGTGCCGACCGCGCCGTAGGCGTCGCCGTGCATGGTGCGGCCGTCCTCGAGGACGAGGACGGCGGGTGGCCGGGCTGTGCGGGTCATCGGTCTCCTGTCGCAAACGTGGCCATGAGGCCATCCAACACAGTGCCGTGATCACCGGACACATCCGCCCGGAAACCAGTGTCGAGAAGTCGGTCTCCCAGTCGCCAGGTGACCACGACCATCCCATCCTTGGCGCGCACTGTTCCCGCCACCCCACGATCGGCTCTCACTCCGACGATGTCGGCCGCGGGGATCGCCAGACTCCGGGCTCCCTGGCGCTCCAGCCACAGCCCCTCCGGGCCCCAGGAGAGGGAGCATCGACTGCGCACACCGAGATCATGGACAGCGATGCGATCGAGCCAGTCGCCCTGGACTCCGGTTCCTGCGAACAGGCCGGGCACCGCTGTGCCGAGCTGCCAGTCTTCACCGGGCGCATCCGCAGGTGCAGGAAGGTCGCCTTGGCGACGCTGCCGGTTCTTCCACCCGCGCCGCATCGCCAGCAGCGCCAGCAGGATCAGCAGAACCAGAATTCCGACGAGCAGCAGTCGCTGAGGCAGGTCCGTGACCTGTGCCTGCTCGGTGTAGTCCTCCCACCTCATGCGAGAGCACCGTCCAGCACAGTAGGAGTTCCTGCATAGATCGTGTGCACGACGCGGCCGGGAAGCGTGCGGCCGGCGTAGGGCGAGTTGCGGCTCTTGGAGGCGAGCTTGGTGGGGTCGACGAGGTACGTGCCCTCGGGATCCACCACGGCGATGTTGGCCACCGCACCGGGAACCAGCTCATGACCTTGAGTGCGCACACCACCGATGTGTGCAGGGGCCGTCGACATACGCTGCGCAAGCTCTCGCCACGAGAGGCGACCTGGCACGACCATGGTCTCCATCGCCACCCCGAAGGCCGTCTCCAGACCCAGCATTCCCATGGCGGCGGCAGCCCACTCGCAGTCCTTGTCCTCATGCGGGTGCGGCGCGTGATCGGTCGCGATGATGTCGATGGTGCCGTCGGCCAGCGCCTCCCTGAGCGCAGCGACATCCTCGGCCGTGCGCAGCGGCGGATTCACCTTGTAGACCGGGTCATACGTCGCAACGAGGTCCTCGGTGAGCACCAGATGGTGGGGCGTGACCTCGGCAGTGACCTGCACTCCCCTCGCCTTGGCCCAGCGCACCACCTCCACCGAGCCTGCCGTGGAGAGATGGCATACGTGCAGCCGCGACCCGACATGCTCGGCGAGCAGCACATCGCGCGCGATGATCGCCTCCTCTGCCACCGCCGGCCAGCCCACCAGGCCCAGCCGTCCGGAGAGCTCGCTCTCGTTCATCTGGGCGTTCTCGGTGAGCCTCGGCTCCTGTGCATGCTGGGCCACGACGCCGTCGAAGGCCTTGACGTACTCCAGAGCCCGCCTCATCAGCACTGCGTCGTGAACGCACTTGCCGTCGTCGCTGAACACCCGCACCTGTGCCGCGCTGTGGGCCATCGCCCCCAGCTCGGCCATCCGCTCGCCGCCCAGGCCCACCGTGACGGCACCCACCGGTCGCACATCGACGAGCCCGGCCTCCTGACCCAGGCGCCATACCTGCTCGACGACGCCCGCCGTGTCGGCCACAGGACTGGTGTTGGCCATGGCATGCACGCAGGTGAAACCCCCGAGAGCGGCTGCCTGAGAGCCTGTGCGAACGGTCTCCGCGTCCTCGCGGCCGGGCTCACGCAGATGCGTGTGCAGATCGACGAAGCCGGGAAGGGCCACCAGGCCATCCGCGTCGACGATCTCTCCGGCCGCCGTTCCCGGCGGGGCGAGTTCGACGATCACGCCGTCCGAGACGACGATGTCGACGGCGTCCTCTCCGTAGGGTCGAACGCCTCGGACCACCAGTGTCATCAGATCTCCTCTTGCATTCCACCGAGCAGCAGGTACATCACGGCCATGCGGACGCTGACTCCGTTGGTCACCTGCTCGACCATGACCGAGCGCGGCGAGTCGGCAACATCCGCGGAGATCTCCATCCCGCGGTTCATGGGTCCGGGGTGCATCACGATCGCGTGCTCCGGAAGTCGGGCAACGCGGGCAGAGTCGAGGCCGAACATGCGGGAGTACTCCAGCGACGAGGGGAAGTAGGCCGCCTGCATGCGCTCGGCCTGAACGCGCAGCATCATGATCGCGTCGACGTCCGGCAGTACGTCATCGATCGAGTAGGACGTGTGGCACGGCCACGATTCGACGCCGTAGGGCATGAGGGTGGGCGGAGCCACGACCGTGACTTCAGCGCCCAGGGTCTTCAGCAGGAGCACGTTCGATCTCGCCACACGGCTGTGCAGGATGTCACCCACGATCGCCACCCGGACGCCGGAGAGGTCCCCTGCTCCAGAACGCAGGTGTCGGCGGAGCGTGAACGCGTCGAGGAGGGCCTGAGTCGGATGCTCGTGGGTGCCGTCTCCGGCATTGATCACTGATCCCTGGATCCAGTCGGAGTTGGCCAGCCGGTGGGGAGCTCCGCTGGAGCCATGCCTGATCACGACAGCGTCGGCTCCCATCGCCTCGAGCGTCAGTGCCGTGTCCTTGAGGCTCTCTCCCTTGGAGACCGATGATCCCTTCGCGGCGAAGTTGATGACGTCAGCAGAGAGTCGCTTGGCCGCCAGCTCGAACGAGATCCGCGTGCGCGTCGAGTCCTCGAAGAAGAGGTTCACCACGGTGCGACCGCGCAGGGTCGGCAGCTTCTTGACCGATCGGTCGGTCACCGCAGCAAGCTCGGCCGCGGTGTCGATAATGAGAACCGCCTCATCACGACTGAGGTCGGCAGCGGAGAGCAGATGCTTCATCCGGCGGCCCCGTCCTCGACATGGCCAAGGATCGCGACGCGGTCGGTGCCGTCCACCTCGTCGAGCTCGACTCGGACCTGCTCGCTGTGGGAGGTCGGAAGGTTCTTGCCGACGTAGTCCGGACGGATGGGGAGTTCGCGGTGCCCACGATCGACCAGGACGGCAAGCCGCACGGCCGCGGGGCGACCGATGTCATTGAGTGCGTCAAGGGCCGCCCGGACCGTCCGCCCGGAGAAGAGCACATCGTCGACCAGGACGACCACTTTGGAGTCGATGCCGCCCGCTGGGATGGACGTGGTCTCCAGCGCACGGGCCGGTCGCAGCCGCAGATCGTCACGGTAGAGCGTGATGTCCAGGGATCCGACCGGAACCTGCGTCCCCTCGATCTCTCCGATGGCTGAGGCGATCCGGTTCGCCAGTGCGACGCCGCGGGTGGGTATCCCCAGCAGGATCAGATCGTCAGAGCCGCGGGCCTTCTCCACAATCTCGTGGGCGATGCGGCGAATGCCACGGCCGATATCGGCCTCGTCGAGAACGACGCGCGCGCGCGAATCCATACGGACTCCCTTCCCCGCCTCTCCGGACGGGCTTAAAGGTTGTCAAACAGCAGCAGCCTAGTGCACGAGGGACGACCGTCCACTCGTGCGCCGAGACATCGGTTCGTCACACCCCACTGGCGGGGCCTGCACTGCCCATCTTGTGGACCCGCATGCCGTTGGTCGTGCCCGGAACGCCCGGGGGCACACCGGCGACGATCACGACGCGGTCGCCGATCGTGGCGCGGCCGATGTCGAGAAGGGCCTTGTCCACCTGACGGACCATGTCGTCGGTGTGCTTGACCTGCGCCACCAGGAAAGTCTCCACACCCCACACGAGAGAGAGCATGCTTCGAGTGCGCGGATTCGGAGTGAAGGCGAGGATCGGAGTGCGACTGCGCCAGCGTGCGATCAGGCGAGCGGACGAGCCGGTCTCGGTGAAGGCGATCAGGTGGGTCGCATCGACCCCCTCGGCAACACCCACGGCCGCGTGCGTGAGGGCGCGCGCCGTGGAGCCGGTCCAGGGGTCCGAGAGATTGGGGAGCTCATGGAGGGCCCAGGTCTCGACGTGCTCGATGATGCGAGCCATGGTCTCGACGACCAGATTCGGATGATGGCCGACGCTCGTCTCGCCGGACAGCATCAGCGCATCGGCACCGTCGAGGACCGCGTTGGCCACATCGCTCGCCTCGGCCCGGGTAGGCCGATTGGCGACGGCCATGGAATCGAGCATCTGGGTCGCGACGATGACCGGCTTGGACGCCTCACGACACAGCTGGATCGCCCGCTTCTGGACGAGCGGGACGGCCTCCAGGGGAAGCTCGACCCCTAGGTCTCCACGCGCCACCATCACGCCGTCGAAGGCCGCGATGATCTCCTCGAGGTTCTCGATGGCCTGCGGCTTCTCGACCTTGGCCAGCACCGGAAGCCGAATCCCCTCCTCGTCCATGATGGCGTGCACATCGACGATGTCAGCGGCCGATCGCACGAAGGACAGGGCGATCATGTCGGCGCCGGTGCGCAGCGCCCAGCGGAGATCGGCCTTGTCCTTGTCCGACAGGGCTGGGACGCTCACCGCGACACCGGGCAGGTTGAATCCCTTGTTGTCCGAGACCCGACCCCCCTCGACCACGACCGTGTGCACGTCATTGCCCTCGACCTTGGTCACCCGCAGCTCGATGCGCCCGTCATCGACGAGCACGACATCCCCCACCGAGACGTCTCCCGGGAGTCCTGCGTATGTCGTCGACACCTTCTCGCGGTCGCCGGGGACATCGTCTGTGGTGACGATGAAGACATCGCCGGACTCCAGCAGCACCGGACCGGAGGCGAACCTGCCGAGTCGGATCTTCGGCCCTTGCAGATCGACCAGGATGCCTACTCCGCGGCCGGCCGCATCCGAGGCCGCCCGAACCAGCGCATAGACGGACTCGTGGTCGGCATAGTCGCCATGTGACAGGTTCAGTCGGGCGACGTCCATGCCCGCCGCGACCAGCCCCTCGATCGCTGCAGCGGTGCTTGTGGCCGGTCCGAGGGTGGCAACGATCTTGGCGCGACGCATGCCTCACACCCTATCCGTAAGCGATTGCATCCCGACGCCGTCAGACCAGCAGCTGGCGAGCCGTGGACGGGATCGGCGAGGGCAGGTTCGTCGAGCCCATCAGGAAGGCATCCACGCTGGCAGCCGCCGCCCGTCCCTCGGCGATGGCCCAGACGATGAGCGACTGCCCGCGGCCGGCATCGCCCGCCACGAAGACTCCCGGCACCGGGGTCGAGTAGTCGGCCTCGCGCGCCAGTGCCCCGCGATCGGTCACCGGAAGGCCCAGCTGCTCGCTGATGCTGCCGGCCTCCGGGCCGACGAAGCCCATGGCGAGGAAGACGACGTCCGCGGGAATCTCGCGACGCGAGCCCTCCACGGGTCGGAAGCCCCCCTCGTGCGCCTCCACCTCGACCAGTTCCAGCGCTCGGACATTGCCGTGGCCGTCGTCCAGGAATCGCTCCGTGGATACCGCGAAGACCCGCTCGCCACCCTCCTCATGGGCGCTCGATACCCGGTACGTCATGGGGTATGTCGGCCATGGCTGACCCTCGGGACGAGACTCTGGCGGAGTCGGCATGATCTCCAGCTGGGTGACCGAGGCGGCCCCCTGACGATGCGAGGTGCCCAGGCAGTCCGCTCCGGTATCCCCACCACCGAGGATCACCACATGCTTGCCTGCCACATCGATCGGCGCCTGCTCGAAGTCGCCCTCCTGCACCCGGTTGGCGAGCGGGAGGAACTCCATGGCCTGATAGATGCCCGACAGCTCGCGGCCGGGGACCTCGAGGTCGCGCCACTGGGTGGCGCCCACGGCAACGACCACGGCGTCGTAGCGCTGGCGCAGGTCCTGGCCGGTGATGTCGATGCCCACCTCGACGCCCGGACGGAACTTGACGCCCTCGGCCGCCATCTGCGTGAGGCGGCGGTCCAGATGGCGCTTCTCCATCTTGAACTCCGGGATCCCGTAGCGCAGGAGCCCGCCAATGCGGTCGGCGCGCTCGAACACCGCCACCGTGTGACCTGCTCGAGCCAGCTGCTGGGCGGCGGCCAGGCCGGCCGGCCCCGATCCGATGACCGCAACGGTCTTGCCCGTGAGTCGGTCCGGTGGCTGCGGGGTCACCCAACCCTCGTCCCACGCCCGGTCGACGATGGATACCTCGACCTGCTTGATCGTCACGGGATCCTGGTTGATGCCCAGAACGCATGCTGTCTCGCACGGAGCGGGGCACAGCCGCCCGGTGAACTCGGGAAAGTTGTTGGTCGCGTGCAGCCGCTCGATGGCATCACGCCAGTCGTGATGCCACACCAGGTCGTTCCACTCGGGAATGAGATTGCCGAGCGGACACCCGTTGTGGCAGAACGGGATTCCGCAGTCCATGCAGCGTCCGGCCTGCTTTTCCAGACTCTCGGCCTCGAACGGCTCGTACACCTCTCGCCAGTCCTGGATGCGGACATCCACGGGACGTCGAGCAGGCAGCTCCCGTTCGGTGGTCAGAAAACCTCGCGGATCAGCCATTGAGTCCTCCCATGATCGCCAGCATCGGGTCCTGGCCCTTCTGCTCGGCCTCCGCCGCCAGCCGGAGCACGCGCTTGTAGTCCCTGGGCATGATGAGCGTGAACCTCCGCGCCGAGGCCGGCCAGTCCGCCAGAAGCGCACGAGCCACGGAGGAATCCGTCTCCTCCGCATGGCGCGCGAGAACCCCTTGGAGTCGCTCATAGTCTTCCGTGCCCAGCGACTCGAGGTCGATCATCTCGGTGTTGACGCGTTCTGGATCGAGGTCGAGCACATACGCGATGCCACCGGACATGCCCGCTCCGAGGTTGCGGCCCGTGGGCCCGAGGATGACCGCCACTCCACCGGTCATGTACTCGAGAGCATGGTCGCCCACCCCTTCGACGACCGCAGTCGCACCGGAGTTGCGGACGCAGAACCGCTCGCCCACACGCCCCCGGATGAAGATCTCACCAGCGGTGGCTCCGTAGGCGATGACGTTGCCCGCGATGATGTTCTCCTCCGCGACCAACGTGGCCTCCCGGTGGGGACGCACGACGATGCGCCCTCCGGACAGGCCCTTGCCGACATAGTCATTTCCATCGCCCTCGAGTCGGAGCGTCACTCCGCACGGAACGAACGCCCCGAAGGACTGTCCCGCCGAGCCGATCAGAGTCAGGTCGATGGTGCCGTCCGGCAGGCCAGCACCACCGTGGCGGCGAGTGACCTCGGAGCCGAGCATCGTCCCGACCGTGCGATTGACATTGCGGATGGCCAGCTGCGCGCGCACCGGCTCGCCACTGTCGAGAGCCGGCGCGCACAGGGAGATCAGCTCGCGATCGAGGGCCTTGTCGAGCCCGTGGTCCTGCTCGGTCGCCTGATGCCGGATCACGTCGGGCCCCATGTCCGGCACGTGCAGGATCGGGCTGAGGTCGAGGCCAGAGGCCTTCCAGTGCGTGACAGCACGCTCGGCGTCGATCAGGTCCGCGTGGCCCACCGCCTCCTGCAGGGTCCGGAAACCCAGGGCAGCCAGCAGCTCGCGCACCTCCTCAGCGATGTACTCGAAGAAGGTCTCAACGAACTCAGGCTTGCCCGAGAAGCGCTCGCGCAGCACCGGATTCTGGGTGGCGATGCCGACTGGGCAGGTGTCCAGATGGCACACGCGCATCATGATGCACCCGCTGACGACGAGCGGAGCGGTGGCAAAGCCGAACTCCTCAGCGCCAAGGAGTGCAGCGATGACGACATCGCGACCGGTCTTCAGCTGGCCGTCCGTCTGCACGACAACGCGATCGCGCAAGCCGTTCAGCAGGAGGGTCTGCTGGGTCTCGGCGAGCCCGAGCTCCCATGGTCCGCCCGCGTGCTTCAGGGAGGTCAGCGGCGAGGCGCCGGTGCCCCCGTCGTGACCGGAGATCAAGATCACGTCGGCATGCGCCTTGGCAACCCCGGCCGCGACCGTGCCGACGCCGACCTCGGCCACGAGCTTCACGTGGATGCGGGCAGCGGGATTGGCGTTCTTGAGATCGTGGATCAACTGCGCCAGATCCTCGATCGAGTAGATGTCATGGTGCGGCGGTGGCGAGATCAGGCCCACGCCGGGCGTCGAGTGCCGGGTCTTGGCGACCCACGGGTACACCTTGTGTCCGGGCAGCTGACCGCCCTCACCGGGCTTGGCGCCCTGAGCCATCTTGATCTGGATGTCATCGCTGTTGACCAGATACTCGCTGGTGACGCCGAAGCGACCGGAGGCGACCTGCTTGATCGCCGAGCGCTTGGAGTCACCATTGGCCATCGGAACGAAGCGCTCGGGATCCTCGCCGCCCTCACCTGTGTTCGACTTCGCACCCAAGCGATTCATGGCGATCGCCAGGGTCTCGTGGGCCTCCTGAGAGATCGAACCGTAGGACATGGCGCCCGTGGAGAAGCGCTTGACGATCTCCGAGGCAGGCTCGACCTCATCCAGCGGCACCGGCGGGCGCACGCCCTCCTTCAGCCCGAACAGGCCACGGAGCGTCATCAGGTGCTCGGACTGCTCGTCGACGCGCTGCGAGTACTGGCGGAAGATGTCGAAGCGCTTGTTGCGCGTGGCGTGCTGAAGGCGGAACACCGTCTCCGGGTCGAACAGGTGCGGCTCACCCTCGCGCCGCCACTGGTACTCCCCACCCACGGTCAGAGTGCGGTGTGCCGGAGCAATGCCCGACGGCGGGTAGGCCACCTGGTGCCGACGGGCCACCTCCTCCGCGATGACGTCGAGGCCGACTCCACCCAGCTTTGACGCCGTTCCGGTGAAGTAGGCGTCGACGACCTCCGAGGACAGGCCGACCGCTTCGAAGATCTGCGCCCCTCGATAGGACGCAACCGTGGACACGCCCATCTTGGACATCACCTTGAGCAGGCCCTTGCCCAGACCCTTGACCACATTGCGCATGGCCTTCTCCGGCGCGATATCGCCCAGGACTCCCTTGCGGGCGAGGTCCTCGGTCGTCTCGAGGGCTAGGTAGGGATTGACTGCGGCGGCTCCATAGCCGACGAGCAGGGCGACGTGATGCACCTCGCGCACGTCTCCGGCCTCGACGAGCAGCCCGACCATGGTGCGGGTCTTGGTGCGGACCAGGTGGTGATGCACCGCCGCCGTCAGCAGCAGCGAGGGGATCGGCGCTCGCTGGGCATCGCTGTCGCGATCGGACAGGACGATGAACCTCTTGCCCTGGCGGATGACGGCATCCACCTCGTTGAAGATCTCCTGCAGCCGTCGCTCGAGGGCCGCACCCCCACCGGCCACCGGGTACAGACCGGAGATCCGGACACCCGCGAAGGTCGAGAAGTTGCCGTCCTGATTGATGTGCAGGACCTTGCTCAGCTCGTCGTTGTCGATGACCGGGAAGGGCAGGACCACCTGACGGCAGTGCTCCGGTGACGGCTCGAGGAGGTTGCCCTCCGGGCCGATGATGCTCGACAGCGACGTCACGATCTCCTCGCGAATCGCGTCGAGCGGGGGGTTCGTGACCTGCGCGAAGAGTTGCGCGAAGTAGTCGAAGAGCATGCGAGGGCGATCCGAGAGCACGGCGATCGGCGTATCGGTGCCCATGGAGCCGATGGCCTCTGCCCCTGAGCGCGCTATCGGCTCGAGCAGGATGCGCAACTCCTCCTCGGTGTATCCGAACGTCTGCTGACGGCGGGCGACGGACTCCGAGGTGTGCACCACATGCTCGCGCTCCGGCAGGTCCTCCAGATGGATCAGGCCAGCCTGCAGCCATGCCTCGTAGGGGTGCTCGGCTGCGAGCTGTGCCTTGATCTCCTCGTCCTCGATGATGCGACCCGCGAGGGTGTCCACCAAGAACATGTGCCCCGGCTGAAGGCGACCCTTGCGGACGATGGATGCCGGGTCGATGTCGAGGACGCCCGCCTCGGAGCCCAGCACGACCAGCCCGTCATCGGTCACCCAGAAGCGCCCAGGGCGAAGGCCGTTGCGATCGAGCACCGCGCCGATCTGCGTGCCATCGGTGAAGCAGACATTGGCGGGACCGTCCCACGGCTCCATGAAGTTCGCGTGGTACTCGTAGAACGCCCGACGCGCAGGGTCCATCGACGGGTTGTTCTCCCACGCCTCCGGAATCATCATCAAGACTGCATGCGGCAGCTCGCGGCCCGACAGGTGCAGCAACTCAAGCACCTCGTCGAAGGACGCCGAGTCGCTGGCACCGGGAGTGCAGACCGGGAACAGTCGAGTGATGTCACCCGGGATCACATCTGACGTGAGCATGGCCTCACGTGCCTGCATCCAGTTGCGATTGCCCTTGACCGTGTTGATTTCGCCGTTGTGCGAGATGAAGCGGTACGGATGAGCCAGCGCCCATGACGGGAACGTGTTGGTGGAGAACCGCGAATGCACGAGTGCGAGCGCGGACTCCATGCGCGGATCAGAGAGCTCCGGGTAGAAGGGCTCGAGCTGGCCGGTGGTGAGCATCCCCTTGTAGACGATGGTGCGGGCGGACAACGATGCGAAGTACACGCCGAGTTCACGCTCGATCCGCTTGCGCAGGGCAAAGGCACGTCGATCGAGCTCCAGACCGGCAAGCTCGCCGAACTCCGACGCGACGAACAGGTACTCGAAGTCAGGCATGGCGTCCCGCGCCGTCGCACCGATCAACTCGGGGTCGATGGGGCAGGCCCGCCACGCCAGCACCCGCAGCCCCTCCTGCTGTGCGATGTCAGAGACGGCAGCTCGAACGCGATCGGCCTCGTTCGTGTCGCGAGGCATGAAGCCGATGCCCACCGCGTAGCCCCCGGCGTCGGGCAGTTCCACGTCGACCGTCTCGCGCATGAGGCGATCAGGCACCTGCAGCAGGATCCCGGCACCGTCGCCGCTGTCAGGCTCGGCCCCGGAGGCACCACGATGCTCGAGGTTGCGCAGAGCCGTGAGCGCCTTGTCGACGATGTCATGCGAGGGAACGCCGGTCAGCGTGGCGACGAAGGCCACCCCGCAGGCATCGTGCTCACTGAGCCCGTCGTAGAGGCCCTGAGGAGCGGGCTGCACGGACGACTGGAACATGCCTGCAGGCGACTGCGCACGGGGGAACTCTGGCGTGGGAATCAAGGCGGGCATCCTGTCGTCGTCCGGACTTCGCCGGAGGAGCACCCGAAAGTGAACTACCGACGCATGTGAACTGCACACTCACGTGAACTACAAGCACACGCGACGGGACGACGTTGGCCCGAACCCCCTCATGCTACCCGACAGGAGAGGTATCCGGCTCGTCCGACCGCCTTGACGGCCGAGTGAGGCTGGTCTCACGGCCGGGATGCCGGCGAGCCGAGATCACGAGGTACAGCAGCGCGCCCAGACCCACGAGCAGCGACGTCCAGATGTTCAGGCGCAGGCCGAAGATGGTGTTGGCGGTGTCGATGCGCAGCGCCTCGATCCACACACGGCCTCCGGTGTAGAGCAGGACGTAGAGCGCGAAGACCCGGCCGTGTCCCATCTGGAACCGTCGATCCGCCCAGACGAGGACCAGCACCATGCCGATCAGCCAGAGCGACTCGTACAGGAAGGTCGGATGGAAGGTCGCGAACTCCTCGTACCCGCTGGGCCGATTCCCGACAGCGATCTCCAGGCCCCAGGGCACATCGGTCGGCGCCCCGAAGAGCTCGGAGTTGAACCAGTTGCCCCATCGCCCGATCGCCTGGGCCAGCGCGATGCCCGGGGCGATGGCGTCGGCGACCGGCGGCAGCTGGATGCCAGCACGACGGGCCCCGATCCAGGCACCCAGAGCGCCCAGGGCCACGGCTCCCCAGATGCCCAGCCCGCCGTCCCAGATGCGCACGGCACCGGCCAGCCCCGAGCCCCCGGGCCCGAAGTACAGCTGGTTGTCCGAGATGACGTGGTACAGACGCCCCCCGACGATGCCGAACGGCACGGCCCACACGGCAACGTCAAGGATGGCGCCCTTGGAACCCCCGCGAGCCTCATAGCGACGACTTCCCCACCAGACCGCCACGATGATGCCCGCCACGATGAGCAGCGCATAGGCGCGCAGCGGCACCGGCCCGAGGTACCAGACGCTTACCTCGGGACTCGGAATGCCGAAGGGGATCAGGACGCGTCCGCCTCATCCACGGGCGCCTCACCGGAGATCAATGCTCGAAGAGCCGCATCATCGGCGAGCGTCTGGGTCGGTACCTCCACGCCGTCGAGGACGCCGAACGGAGTTCCGCCGATGCCCGACGTGGTGAAGGTCGCGCCGCTGCTGGATGCCCAGTCCAGGTACGTGCCATCCGCGACGCACGAGGCGAACGTCTCCAGATCCGCTCCGGTGATGCCCGAGGACTCCGCGAGTGCGATGAACTGATCGTCGACCCACCCGTCCCCTTCCTCAGCAGGCTGGTTGGCGTAGATGGCGTCATGGAACTCGCGCGTCTTGCCGGCATCCATGGCGCAGCCCCATGCGGCGGTCGCACGGGTTGAGGAGTTGGCGACTGACGCATCGCGACCCTCGTTCACGCGGTCCAGGAACGTGGCGGGGCGCCAGATCAGCTGCACGGTGCCCTCTTCCGCGAGGGCCGCAATACCGGCACCGTTCAGCTCCTCGACCGAGGCGCAAGCCGGGCACTGGAAGTCCTCCCAGACCTCCAGCACGGGGGCATCGGCCGATGCAGATCCATAGAGGACGCCGAACGCATGCTCGCTGTCGGCCCCCAGGACTCCTGCGGGAAGCGCCGCATCCGGGTTGACTGTCGGCTGGCTGACCGATGTTGACTCGGAGGATCCCCTGGCGAGAAGTGCGACGGCGATGATGCCCACGACCACGACGACGACGGTTACCGCGCCGATCAGCCGCACCATACGCTCGCGGCGCCGCTCCTGCGACTGCGCAGCGTTGCGGGCTGCTGCAGCCCGATCTCGGCGGTTCTTGCCGGACTCGCTCATCGTTCTGTCTCCCTCAGATCCTCAACGGGCCTGCCACAGGTGAGTGCGGCCGGTCAGTGCTCGGTACACCGTACGCGGCGTGCCCGAAATCTCCACATGGGGTTGACGCTCGTGCTGGCGCAACGGTTCCGAGTGCCTGCGTCGCTACCCACCGCGGACACCCCTCGCCAGATCGCGCGCCAGTGCGCGGACCTGCTCGGTCGCCTCCGCGGGAGTCTCCGCCTGCAGAATGCGCCGGACGAACGCCGAGCCCACGATGACGCCGTCGGCGAAGGCGGCCACGTCTGCGGCCTGCGCTCCGGTGGACACCCCCAGGCCGACAGCGATCGGCAGCTTCGTCAACCGCCGTGATCGCGCGACGAGTTCCGGCGCAGCCGAGCTGACCGTGGTGCGCGCCCCGGTGACCCCCATGGTCGACGCCGCGTAGAGGAAGCCCGAGGTCACCGACGACACCTGCGAGATTCGGGCATCCGTGGAGGACGGCGCGACCAGGAAGATGCGATCGAGGTCACGTGCTGACGTGGCGGCAATCCAGGGTCCCGCCTCCTCCGGTGTCAGGTCCGGCGTGATGACCCCGTGCCCACCAGCCTGCGCGAGCCGCTCGGCGAATCGATCGATCCCGTAGCGCTCGATGGGGTTCCAGTAGGACATCACCACGGCCGTGGTGCCCGACTCGCTGACCTGCCGCACGACGTCCAGCACGACATCGGTGGTGGCACCGCCGCGCAGCGCAAGCTCGACGGCCGACTGGATATCGGGGCCGTCCATCAGCGGGTCGGAGTAGGGAAGCCCGACCTCCACGATGTCCACGCCTCCGTCGACCATCGCGGCGATCATGTCCACGGACTGCTCAGCCGTCGGGAACCCCGCCGGCAGGTAGCCGATCAGCGCGGCGCGGCCCTCGGCCTTCGCTTCCGCGAACACCTGTGCAAGGGATCGACTCACTGCTGGCCCACCGGTGCTGCATCGCCGAGGCCGAACCATGCTGCTGCCGTGGCGACGTCCTTGTCGCCGCGACCGGAGAGGTTCACGATGATGACGGCGTCCGGACCGAGCTCACGACCGAGCCGCATGGCGCCGGCGAGCGCATGTGCTGTCTCGATCGCCGGAATGATCCCCTCCGTGCGGCACAGCACCTCGAATGCGGCCATCGCCTCGGCATCGACCACCGGTTCGTACACCACTCGACCCGTGTCGTGGAGCCACGAGTGCTCCGGCCCCACGCCCGGATAGTCGAGTCCGGCCGAGATCGAGTGCGAGGGAAGGGTCTGGCCCCATTCGTCCTGCATGACATAGGTGCGAGCGCCGTGCAGTACTCCCGGGCTGCCGGCCGCGAATCGCGAGGCGTGCCGACCGGTCTCGACCCCGTCACCCCCAGCCTCATATCCGCGCAGGAGGACGTCAGGGTCGTCGAGGAAGGCGCTGAACAGGCCGATGGCGTTGGACCCACCGCCCACGCAGGCCACGACCGCATCGGGAAGCCGGCCCTCGGCCGCCAGAATCTGCTCGCGCGCCTCGCGGCCGATCACTTCGTGGAAGTGCCGGACCATGCGCGGGAACGGGGCTGGCCCGGTAACGGTGCCCAGCAGGTAGTGGGTCCGATCAACGGTGGTGACCCAGTCGCGCATCGCCTCGTTGATGGCATCCTTGAGCGTGCGGCTGCCGGCCGTCACGGGCACCACCTCGGCACCCAGCAGGCGCATGCGTGCCACGTTCAACGCCTGGCGCCGGGTGTCCTCCTCGCCCATGTAGACCGTGCACTCCAGACCCATCAGGGCAGCAGCTGTGGCCGTCGCAACGCCGTGCTGGCCAGCACCGGTCTCGGCGATCACCCGCTCCTTGCCCATCCGCTTGGTGAGCAGCGCCTGACCCAGCACGTTGTTGATCTTGTGCGAGCCCGTGTGGTTGAGATCCTCGCGCTTGAGGTAGACCCGCGCTCCCCCGCACTCCACGGAGAAACGCCGCGCAGGCGTGAGCGGGTTGGGTCGGCCGGTGTAGGTGCGCTCCAGTTCCGAGAGTTCCTCGCCGAATGCGGGGTCAGCGAGGGCGTCGGTGAAAGCGGCGTCCAGCTCGTCCAGTGCAGCGGTGAGGGCCTCGGGGACGAAGCGACCGCCATAGGGGCCGAAGTGTCCGGGGGGAAGGTCCAGTGCAGTCATCAGAGAGCTCCCACTACTTGCCGTGCCGAAGGGCTGGATGTGCGCCCGCAGTGACAAGGTCGTGCACCGCGGTTCGCGGATCCTTGCCGGTGACGAGGCTCTCGCCGACAAGGACGGCATTGGCGCCGGCCTCCGCGTACACGATGAGGTCGTGGGCATCGCGCACACCCGACTCGGCGATCTTCACTGCAGAGTCCGGAATGCACGGAGCAACTCGTTCGAAGGTGCCGCGATCGACCTCGAGGGTCTTGAGGTTGCGGGCATTGACGCCGATCACCGTCGCCCCCGCCGCCACCGCTCGGCCGACCTCCTCCTCGTCATGGACTTCGACCAGGGCCGTGAGCCCAAGACTCCGAGTGCGCTCGATGAGGCTCACGAGAGCCTCCTGCTCGAGTGCCGCGACGATGAGCAGGATGACGTCAGCCCCGTAGGCCTTGGCCTCCCAGAGCTGATAGCTGGTGACGATGAAGTCCTTGCGGAGGACCGGAATGTCGACAGCGGCGCGAACAGCCGCGAGGTCGGCAAGCGAACCGCCGAAGCGGCGCTCCTCCGTCAGGACACTGATGCAGTGCGCGCCGCCGGCCTCGTACTCCATGGCCAGCGCCGCGGGGTCGGCGATCTCCGCCAGCGGCCCGCGGCTGGGACTCGAGCGCTTGACCTCAGCGATGACGCAGACATCGTCCCCGCGAAGCACGGACTCCAGGTCCCTCGCGGGCGGAACGCTGGCCGCTCGCTCCTTGAGGTCCTCGATCGAGACCGATTCCATCCGTGTGGCAACGTCGATGCGGACACCTTCGACGATGTCGTCCAGCACGCTCACTCCGCCAGCGTAATGGCGTGCTGCAGGAGCCGCCTGCGCTGCCCCTCGCAGGCACTTCGCCGATCCCTGCCCTATCCGATGCCCGAGCCCAGATACGGCACGAAGTTGCGGATCACTCCGAAGACGAGGATCGCGATCAGGGCCGAGATCATGACCAGATTGCGACGCCGGAACTGGCTCGTGGAGACAGCCGGGGTTACACCACGCCAGGCCCGCACGAGCCAGCGTGCCCACAGCACGACGGCAAGGGGAACGAGCGCGACCAGAAGCACGTTGTGATCAAGCGCGCGCGGGACGTCGCCCGTGATCAGGTCATGCGTCCCGCGCATGATGCCGCAGCCGGGACAGTCCACCGCGAAGAGCGCCTGGGTGGGACACAGCGGATAGTGGCCCGGCTCGTTCGGGTTGACGGCGGCGAGGTAGCCCAGCGCCGCGAGCGACCCTGCTGCTGTGGCGAGCGGACCAGCCAGGCGTCGTGCTCGCGGCCGTTCGTCGGTGCGTTCGGGCATCGCGACGTCGTCGGCCACGGGCGACTCGACGACGGATGTCTGGCTCACCCGATCAGCCTACGACGACGGGGGGAGATTCCGGGCCCGACGGCACTAGTCCAACGCGACCGATGGCTCCAAGGGCAGTCGCACCGTGAATCGCGCCCCTCCCTCAGCAGCCAGACCCACATCAGCACTGCCCCCGAGGCCGGCCGCGAGCCGACCCACCAGGGCCAGTCCCAAGCCCGTGCCCACCGGACGCACACCCCGATATCGCTCATGGAGGGCCCCCGGCTCGAAGGCGACGGCGCGATCGTCGTCCGTGAGCCCGGGCCCCGAGTCCCGCACCTCCACCACGGCGGTGGAGCCCTCACGCCGCACGGCCAGCACCATCACCGAGTCGGGTGGTGACACCCGCAGCGCGTTCTCCGCGAGGTTGTCGATGATCTGCCGCACGCGCATGGGGTCGGTGTGGACAACAAGCGGCTCGTCGGGCGTCTCCAGGGTGGCCGAGAGTCCGTCCCGCTCTGCTCGGTCCTGCCATACCTCCCCGGCGTCACGGAGGAGCTCGGTCAGGTCCACTTCCACGGGATCGACGTGGAAATCCACGGCACCGAGGCGAGCAAGATCGAGCAGGTCCGAGACCAGTCGATCCAGTCGCGCTGCCTCCAGAGCCACCGTGGTGCCCGTGCGGGCGACGTCCTCCCCCGCGATCACTCCGTCCGATAGCGCCTCGGCATAGCCCTTGACGGCTGTGAGCGGCGTGCGCAACTCATGCGAGACGGAAAGGAGGAACTCGCGCTGGCGACCCTCGGAGGAGACGAGCGCCATGTTCAGGTGATTCAGGCTGTCCGCGATGTCCGCGATCTCTGCGGGGCCTTCCGGCTCGAGCGTCACGTCCCGCGAGCCAGCGGCCATCTGGTTCGCTGCATCGCGTGCTGCTCGCAGCGGGCGGATGAGCCTGCGCGCCGCCCAGATTCCGATCGGGACCGCGATGAGGAGGCCGACGATCAGCCCGACCGCCAGTCGGCGAAACGCATCGATCGCCTGGACACCCACCACGGTGAGGGGCTGCTCGAGAATGACGGCCCCGCCAGCGGCCAGGGGTCGGCCCTCGATGAGGATCGTGCCCTCGTCGGTCTCCCCCTCACCGGAGACGGACTCCCCCGCCATCACCCGATCCATCAGCCTGAATGGAACCCCGGGAGGCGTCTCCCCGCCGGGGGCGACCAGGTAGCCGGTCACCTGAGCGGCCTGCAGCGCCGCGATCAGGGGGCGAGGCAGTGGCTCGCCCCGACGGCCGGTGTCGCCACGATCAAGTGCAGTGGCGGTGAGGTCAGCAAGCCGGACGAGATCAGAGCGGGTCTGCTGCTCCGCCGCGTTGCGCACGAGCGGGTAGGCGGCCAGACCCGCGATGATCGCAGCGATGGTGGCGATGGCGGACACCAGGAGAACGGTCCGAGTGACCAGACTCATGCGACCACCCGGCGCGTGCTGCACCGAGGCACTCATGCGCTATCCGGGACCTCGGCTGAATAGCCGACACCGCGCACTGTGCGAATGGGGCTGAGGTCGCCGAGCTTGCCGCGCACCTGTGCCACATGCACATCGACCGTTCTCGTACCGACCATGGCGGCGTAGCCCCACACTTCGGAGAGCAGCTGCTCGCGGCTGTACACGCGACCGGGATGCCTCATCAGATGGGCGAGCAGATCGAACTCCGTGGCCGTCAGGACGACGGGATCACCGTCTGCCGTGACCCGTCGAGTGACGAGGTCGACGGTGACGGCACCGAGCTCGAGCGGCGCCTCGTCGGGAGCGATCAGGGACGCGCGCCGGACCACTGACTTGATCCGCGCCACCACCTCCCGTGGACTGAAGGGCTTGGTGATGTAGTCATCGGCACCGAGTTCGAGTCCCAGAACACGGTCGACTTCGTCGTCGCGGGCAGTGCAGAACAGGATGGGCACCCAGTTGCCCTCGGCCCGGAGCTGCCGGCAGACCTCTGTGCCGTCCATGATCGGCAGGCCCACATCGAGGATGATCGCGACCGGATGCATCGTGCGGGCGGCCGCAAGCGCCGACTGACCGTCGGCAGCCACGTGCACGCCGAAACCCTCGCGGGAGATGTACAGGCGAAGGAGGTCGGAGATGGCACGCTCGTCTTCGACGACGAGTACGAGGCCGCGAGCAGATTCAGGGGTCACAGGACAAGAGTGGCAGAGAACCGGCGATGAGGAGTGCGCGTCGATTCGGAGGCCATGCGCACTGTGTCAGGATCCGGTAAACCCCGGGGCCTATCTAGCGAGGCTGCTTGCCCAGACCGGCCTTGGCCATCACCTTGCCGACGATTCCGCCGACGACGACCAGACCTGCACTCGCCCAGAACAGCGGCCAGTTGGCCACCATCACCGCGATGGTGCCGAGAATGAAGGCGAGGGTGATGATCGCGACGGTCGTCCAGGCTGCGGGCGTCGAGCCGTGATCGTCATGATGGGCCTGAGTCTGGTTGGCCTGGGCACTAGAGGACTGCTGCTGCGACATGCGTGCATTCAACCAGACCCTCGGCGGCGAGAGGGACTCATGGGTGCGGGGCTCGTCGAAATCAGGCCCGCGGATCCGTCGGATCGATGCCCTGATCCAATTCCTCCCAGGCGCTTCGCCTGGTTCCGGCCGATCGCTGCTGGCGCTCGTAGCGCGCCCCCATCGAGGGCCAGCGATCTCCCCGCATGACCGTCCACCCGGCGCCGGAGATGACCAAGAGGCCACCGACTGCGCCAGCGACCGCACCCGCCGACATGCCACCGACGAGCGAGCCGACGACAGCCGCCACACCCAAGATGGCCAGGAGCACGCCGACCACCATGCGTCCCCGTCCTCGTGTGGCGACGACTCCGAGCACGACCGCCACCACAAGCCACGGCAGCCCGAGACCTACGACGATGCAGATCAGTCCGGCTGTCAGCATGGCCAGCGCAAGGGCGTACTGGCGACCGGATCCGCTCACGGCGTCATCCCTGGACGGTGAGTGTCTGCGCGGCAGCGACCGCGCGCAGCACCGCCGCGGCCTTGTTCTCGCATTCATCGGCCTCGGACTGGGGAACGGAGTCAGCGACGATGCCGGCGCCTGCCTGCACGTGGGCAGCGCCGTCCTTGATCAGGGCGGTTCGAATGGCAATTGCCGCGTCGACGTTGCCGGCGAAGTCGAAGTAGCCGACACATCCGCCGTACAGCCCGCGCCGCAAGGGCTCGAGCTCGTCGATGATGGCCATGGCCCGCGGCTTGGGGGCACCGGACAGCGTGCCCGCGGGGAAGGTGGCGGCGACGACGTCGTAGGCCGTGTGCCCTTCACCGAGTTCACCAGTCACCGTGGACACCAGGTGCATGACATGCGAGTAGCGCTCCACGCTCATGAAGTCGACGACCGCAACCGAGCCGGGGCGACACACGCGACCGAGATCATTG
Source organism: Candidatus Nanopelagicales bacterium (assembly GCA_021741645.1). Classification (GTDB taxonomy): domain Bacteria; phylum Actinomycetota; class Actinomycetes; order S36-B12; family S36-B12; genus UBA10649. The sequence goes on along the minus strand of JAIOXK010000001.1, from coordinate 72,875 downwards.
CGGGCAAGGTCGACGAGCATCACATGCTCCGCTCGCTCCTTGACGTCCGCACTGAGCTCCTCAGCCAGGGCGACGTCCTCCTCCGTCGTCGCCCCACGCTTGCGGGTGCCGGCGATCGGATGGAGCACGCAGTCACCGCCCTGGACGGTCACGAGCGCTTCCGGTGAGGAGCCGACGATCTCGAAGGCCGTGCGGTCGGGCAGGTCCGCGTCTGCTGGATTGTCCGTCGGCACGACAGGCACGCGGATGAGATACATGTACGGGCTCGGGTTGGTGGCCCGCAGTACTCGGTACACGTCACGGGCGGTTGCGCTGCATGGCACCGTGTAGCGCTGGGACAGCACGATCTGAAACGCGTCCCCGGCTCGGATGTACTCCTTGGCGACCTCCACCTGAGCCAGATAGTCGGCCGCAGGAGTTGCAGACTCGACGGCGATGCTCGCCGCGCGATCGTAGGTGGCCACGCCGAGCTCCACCGGCGATGCGAGCTGCCGTTCCATGCGGTCGAGTCGGCTCACGGCATCCGCCCACGCCTCGTCGACCCGCTCGTCGGTCGCGTCGTAGTTGATCGCATTGGCGATCAGCAGGACCGAGCCGTCCGCGTGGTCCAGCACGGCCAAGTCGGTAGCAAGCAGGAAGCCCAGGTCGGGAACGTCGAGGGTGTCCGGGTTCTCGTCCGGAACCCGCTCCCAGGCCCGCACGGCGTCGTAGGTCAGATAGCCCACGAGTCCCCCGGTCAACGGGGGCAGATCCGGGAGGGGAGGCGTGCGCAGCACTTCGATCGTCTCCCGGAGCACATCGACGGCGGCACCCTCGCGTGGCACGCCAGCAGGCGCACGCCCCACCCAGGTGGCTTGCCCCTCGCTCTCGGTGAGCATGGCGGCACACCGGACGCCGACAAACGAGTACCGCGACCACATGCGCCCCTGCTCCGCCGACTCAAGCAGAAAGGTGCCGGCTCGATCACCGCAGAGCACCTCGAACAGCCCCACGGCGGTGAGACCATCGGCGAGCAGCCGGCGCACCACCGGGATCACGCGTCGATCCTCGGCCAGGACACGGAAGGTCGCGAGATCCGGGGCGACGGCTCCGGTGAAGTCGGTCACGACGTCGGCCCACCAGTCGCAGACGGGCTCAACTGCTCCCCCACGGCGTCGAAGCAGGTGCGATCGCCGGTGTGGCAGGCGCCACCCGTCTGGTCGACGAGAAGCAGCACCGTGTCGCCGTCGCAGTCGAGTCGAACCTCACGGACGGACTGCACATTCCCGGAGGTCTCGCCCTTGACCCAGCGCTCTCCACGGCTTCGACTGAAGTACACACCTCGGCCGGTCTCGAGCGTCTCGCGCAGGGCTGACGCGTCCATCCACGCCATCATGAGGACCTCGCGGGTGTCCCACTGCTGGGCGATGGCGGGAACGAGCCCGTCTGCATTCATGCGCACGCGCGCGAGGAGGTCATCGATCTGGTCCGGAGACATGCATCCATTCTGCCTGTGTGCCACAGTCAGCCCATGAGCGCCTCACAGCAAGCCCAGCGGGAACGACACGAGCTGGCTGAGCTCCTCCTCGTCGTGGGCCCCGATGCACCGACGCTGTGCGAGGGCTGGACGACGACCGATCTCGCTGCGCACCTGGTCGTTCGCGAGTCTCGCCCCGATGCCGCACCGGGAATCGTCGTTGGCCCCTTGGCCGGGTGGACGAAGCGGGTGCAGGACTCCGTCGCCTCACAGCCCTACCCCGAACTCGTGCGCAAGGTGCGGACCGGACCGCCGACGCTGTCCGTCTTCTCCCTGCCCGGCATGGACGGGGCAGCAAATCTCCTTGAGTACTTCGTGCACCATGAGGATGTCCGCCGAGGCGCACCGGGGTGGCAGATGCGCGACCTGCCACCGGAGCTCGCGGATGCCCTGTGGGGTCGCCTGCGAAAGATGGGCTCGCTGCTCTTTCGCCGGGTGCCGGTGGCCGTGACGCTCGAGCGTACCGATGGCGCCGGCGGCTCGATCACCGTGCGCAAGGGTCCGGAGGGGGTCACGCTCCGCGGCCCGGCCGGAGAACTGATGCTCCGCGCATACGGCCGGAAGGCCGTCAACGTGGACGTCATCGGATCGCCCGAGGCCGTGGCCGCCTTCGAGTCAGCGTCCCTCGGGATCTGAAGCCGAACCTGAGCGGACTCAGGTGCCGCGACGCACCGGATAGCCGGCCTCGGCAAGTTCATCCTTGACCTCCGAGATGGCCAGCGTGCCGAAGTGGAACACGCTCGCGGCCAGGACCGCATCGGCTCCTGCCGCCACAGCCGGGGCGAAGTGACCGATCCGACCCGCCCCGCCGCTGGCGATGAGCGGTACCGAGACCTCCCGCCGAACCAGTTCGATCAGCTCGATGTCGTAGCCCGCCTCGGTGCCATCGGCGTCCATGGAGTTCAGCAGAATCTCACCGGCCCCGAGCCGGGCTCCCGAGATCGCCCACTCGACTGCGTCGATCCCCGTGCTGCGCCTGCCGCCATGCGTGGTCACCTCGAATCCGCTTGCTGTGGTGACTCCCTCCGGGCAACGACGGGCATCAACGCTCAGGACGACGCACTGGGCACCGAACCTCTCCGCGGCGTCGCTGAGAAGCGTGGGATCGTTTATTGCGGCCGTGTTGACACTGACCTTGTCGGCTCCAGCGCGGAGCAGGCGATCGAAGTCGTCGACCACTCGAACACCGCCGCCGACCGTCAGCGGGATGAAGACTGTCTCAGCAGTGCGGGAGACGACGTCGTACGTCGTCGCCCGATCGGAACTCGATGCGGTGATGTCGAGGAACACCAGCTCATCGGCACCGGCGTGCCCGTATGCGGTGGCCAGTTCGACCGGATCGCCCGCATCGCGGAGCTCGACGAAGTTGATGCCCTTGACGACCCGCCCCGCATCGACGTCCAGGCAGGGGATCACCCGGATGGCCAGGCTCACGGTCGCGCAGGTCCCCACTCGTAGGGGTCGTAACGCGCCTCGACCGCGGCGATCGCCTCGGCGAGAGTGAACGCACCGTCATAGAGGGCGCGCCCCACGATGGCTCCCTCGATTCCGTCCGGCACCATGTCAGAGAGCTTGTGGAGGTCCTCCAGCTTGGAGATCCCTCCCGAGGCGATGACCGGGCGATCGGTGGCGCGGCACACCTCCTTGAGCAGATGCAGATTCGGCCCATGCATCGTTCCGTCCTTGGCGACGTCCGTGACGACGTATCGCGCGCAGCCCGCCGCATCGAGGCGTCCGAGCGTCTCCCAGAGGTCGCCGCCCTCCTCGGTCCAACCGCGGGCGGCGAGGGTGTGGCCGCGAACATCCAGCCCGACGGCGATCCGGTGACCGTGCTCGGAGATGACCTTGGCCGTCCAGTCCGGATCCTCCAGCGCGGCGGTGCCGAGGTTCACGCGCTCGCACCCCGTAGCAAGGGCGCGGGCGAGGGACTCGTCGTCGCGGATGCCCCCGGACAGTTCGACCTTCACGGAGCCGCGCACCTCGTGCACCACGCTGGCAAGCAACTCAGCGTTGCTGCCGCGACCGAAGGCGGCGTCGAGATCGACGAGGTGGATCCACTCGGCCCCCTGCTCGACCCACGATCGGGCTGCCTCGACCGGAGAACCGTAGTGCGACTCAGTGCCGGCCTTTCCCTGCACGAGTCGGACGGCCTGCCCGTCGGCGACATCGACGGCGGGAAGAAGGACGAGGGGCGCTGGAGTGCTCACGAGACCACCCTAGGGGCCGCCCTGATCAGGCGAGTGTCGCCACCCAGTTGCGGAGCACCTCGGCGCCCGCATCCCCTGACTTCTCCGGGTGGAACTGCGTTGCGGTCAGGGGGCCGTTCTCGACGGCCGAGACGAAGTTCTCACCGTGGGTCGTCCACGTGACGAGAGGCTCCGCGATGTGCGGGTCTGACGGAGTGAACTGCCACTGTCGAACCCCATACGAATGCACGAAGTAGAAGCGCTCGTCCTCCACTCCCCGGAACACGGAGGATCCCGCCGGAACCTGCACCGAATTCCAGCCCATGTGAGGCAGCACCTCGGCGTGAAGGCGCTCCACCGTGCCTGGCCACTGGCCGAGGCCAGCCGCCTGCACACCATGCTCGACACCGAGCTCGAACATGACCTGCATCCCCACGCAGATGCCTAGGACCGGGCGCCCTCCTGCGAGTCGCCGGTCGACGATCACATCTCCGCGTACGGAACGGATGCCGGCCATGCACGCCGCGAAAGCGCCGACACCGGGGACGACCAGGCCGTCGCACTCGACGGCCGCGTCGATGTCGCTCGTGACGACGACCTCGGCACCGACTCGCTCGAGTGCGCGCTGCGCGGAACGGAGATTGCCTGATCCGTAGTCGAGTACGACGACTGACGTCATTGTGCGTTCGGCGTGAGAGTGCCCTTGGTCGACGGGACTCCCACCACCCGCGGATCGAGCATCACGGCATCACGCAGTGACCGTGCGACGGACTTGAACTGCGCCTCGACGACGTGGTGGGCGTTGCGCCCGGAGAGCACGCGCACATGCAGTGTGATCTGTGCGGTCGCGACGATGGATTCCCAGATGTGCCGGGTGAGGGTCGTGTCATAGCTGCCAATGAGCTCAACCAGTTCAGGCTCCTCATGCACGAGGTAGGGGCGCCCGGACAGATCCACGGCCGACTGCACCAGGCACTCGTCCAGGGGGACGAGCGCGTCGCCGTATCGACGCAGGCCAGCTCGATCACCGAGCGCCTCATTCAGCGCCTGCCCCACCGCCAAGGACGTGTCTTCCACGGTGTGGTGGGCGTCGACCTCGAGATCGCCTCGGGTCTGCACCACGAGGTCCAGGCCGCCATGCTTGGCGAGCTGGGCGAGCATGTGATCGAAGAACGGCACCCCGGTGTCGACCGAGTTCTGCCCCGTGCCGTCGAGCTCCAACTCGACGAGCACAGTGCTCTCCTTCGTGCTGCGGTCCACCCGAGCAGTGCGACTCATGCGTCAACATCCTTCGTCGTCTCGCCCAGCACCTGCAGCAGGGCAGTCCTGAACATACCGTTCTCCTCAGGAGTCCCGACGGTCACACGGAGCCATCCCTGGGGCCCCGTCTGGCGGATGAGCACGCCGCGATCCAACAACCCCTGCCACACCGCGTCCCGATCCTCGAAAGTGCCGAAGAGCAGGAAGTTCGCATCGCTGGGGGCCACCGTGAGCCCCTGTTCGCCCAGCCACTGTGCAAGCGCATCTCGCTCCTGCCGCAGCAGTGCCACCTGCGCCTGCAGGACGTCAGCATGCTGCAAGGCGGTGATGGCGACCGCCTGAGTCACCGCAGACAGGTGGTACGGAAGCCGCACGACCATCAGCGTGGAGACCACCGCGGGATCGGCCGCGATCGCATACCCCAGCCTGGCCCCCGCCAGGGCGAATGCCTTCGACATCGTGCGGGAGACGATGAGGTTGGGATGGTCGGCGAACAGGGTCATGGCCGACTGCACCCCATCATGGCGGAACTCCGCATAGGCCTCGTCCACCACCACGACCGCACCGGCGTCGCGCGCTGATCGCGCGATGACCTCGATGTCGGAGAGCTCGAGCCGGGTGCCCGTGGGGTTGTTCGGCGAAGTGAGGATGACGATCGTCGGCCGACGAGCCTCGACCGCCGCCACGGCTGCCGCAACGTCCACACCGAAGTTCTCGTCGCGCGGAAAGGTCTCGTACGTGGTGAAGGTGTCCCGCGCGTACTCGGGATACATCGAGTACGTCGGGTCGAAGGTGATGGCCAGTCGACCCGGCCCTCCGAAGGCGAGGAAGATCTGGTGCATCACCTCGTTGGAGCCGTTGGCAGCCCACACCTGATCAACGTCTACCTTGACGCCCGACTCCTCGGCCACATAGTCCGCCAGCGCCCGTCGGAGTTCGACAGCATCGCGCTCCGGGTACCGGTTCAGGCTCACCGCCGCCGTGGCCACCGCCCGGCCGATGGCCTCAGCGAGTTCTGCCGGCAGCGGGAAGGGGTTCTCGTTGACGTTCAGGGCAGCGGCTACCTGAAGTTGAGGCGCGCCGTAGGACTCCTGCCCCACCAGATCGTCCCGGATCGGCAGCGTGAAGTCCGAACTCACGCGTTGCCCTCCGGCCGATGGCTCGAGTCAGGTGTGACGACGGAGTCGTCGAAGCGCACCGAGATCGCCTGGCCGTGCGCGGGGAGGTCCTCGGCTGCCGACAGGGCGAGCACGTGAGGGGCCACATCGCGCAGGGCGTTGGCGTCATAGTCGATCACCTGCACGGCTCGCAGGAACGAGTGAACGGACAGTCCCGACGAGTGCCGCGCCGAGCCCGCAGTGGGAAGTACGTGGTTTGACCCTGCGGCATAGTCACCGAGCGAGACCGGTGCATAGGCGCCCACGAAGATGGCACCGGCGTTGCGGACCCGCATGGCCCACTCGCGCGCATCGCGGGTCTGGATCTCCAGGTGCTCAGCCGCATAGGCGTCCACCACGCGCAGGCCTGCCTCCAGGTCGTCGACCAGGACGATCGCACTCTGGGTGCCGGTCAGTGACTCACGGATGCGGTCGACGTGCTTCGTGGTGGCCAGTTGCGTCTGGACGGCCTCATCCACGGCATCGGCCAACGCCACATCGTCAGTGACGAGGACAGCTGCAGCAAGAACGTCATGCTCGGCCTGGCTGATCAGATCGGCAGCAACGTGGGCCGGATCCGCGGTGCCATCGGCAAGGATCATCACCTCGGTCGGGCCGGCCTCGGAGTCGATGCCGATGACGCCCTGGAGTGCACGCTTGGCGGCGGTCACGTAGATATTGCCCGGACCCGTGACGAGATCGACGGGGGCGCAGGACTCGCCATCCGGCAGGTCGACTCCGAACGCGAGCATCGCGACCGCCTGGGCGCCGCCCACCGCGTACACCTCATCGACGCCGAGCAGGGCACAGGCCGCGAGGATCGTGGGGTGCGGCCAACCCCCGAAGTCCCGCTGAGGGGGCGACACCACGGCCAGGGATGCGACGCCGGCCGTCTGCGCCGGGACCACGTTCATGATCACGCTGCTGGGATAGACGGCGCGTCCGCCGGGGACGTACAGGCCCACGCGATCCACCGGAAGCCAGCGCTCGGTCACGGTCCCACCGGGGACCACCACTGTCGTGGTGTCGGCGCGCCGTTGATCGGCGTGCACGCGCCGAGCGCGATCGATCGACTCCAGCAGCGCCGCTCGGACCGTTGGATCGAGTGCATCGGCCTGCTCCTGGAGCAGCTCACGCGGAACGCGAAGGCTGGGCGGGCGCACCCCGTCGAGCTTCTCCGACCACCGCAGTACGGCCTCGGCACCCTCCGAGCGCACGTCGGCGATGATCGGACGGATGCGCTCGCCTGCGTCGGCCACGTCCATCGCGGCGCGGGGCACTACCGCACGGGGGTCCACGTGCGAACCACGGAGGTCGATGCGCTGAATCACCCTCTTACCTTACGCTGCTGAGATGCCCGAGCCGCTTCCGCTGTTCCCGTTGAACACGCCGCTGGTCCCCGGCCTCGTGCTGCCCCTCAACATCTTCGAACCGCGCTATCGGGCCATGGTGCGAGAACTTCTGGACGAGCCGCGAGATGAGGCACGGGAATTCGGCGTCATTGCCATCCGCGAGGGACGCGACCCCCTGAGGGAGGGAACTGATGCGCTCTACGGCGTCGGCGTGAGCGCCCTGCTGCGGCAGGCTGAGGAGCTCGAGGACGGTGGCTTCGAGATCGTCACGACCGGCCACCGACGCTTTCGCCTCATCAGCGTCGAGCCGGTACCGATGGGCCCAGCCGGAGCGCACTCAGGGGACGTCACCGCTGCGGACCCTGACCACGACGCGGGACTCTCGTCACCAGCGCCCCTGCTGCGCGCTCAGGTGGAGTTCCTCGCCGAGGCCACGTCGGAATCAGACGCCCTCCTGGCAGATCAGGTCGCCGCGCGGTTCCGCGAGTACCGCAGCGCTCTGGGCGGCCAGGTGCAGGCCACCGTCGGCGAGGATGAGATTCCCCACGATCCGACCGTCCTCTCATACCTCGTGACTGCCGCGATGGTCGTGCCGCAGCAAGAGCGGCAGCAGTTGCTGTCTGCGGATTCCACTGCCGCCCGTCTCACCATCGCCCGGGGAATGCTCAGCCGAGAGACGGTGCTCATCTCCGAACTGTCGGCCGTTCCATCACTGGATATTCCCGGCGCAACGCCCTCGGTGAACTGAGCACGCACGCCATGGCCCGTCAGGCAGCAGGCACGCCGGCAACCCTCGCCTTGACTCGCGCCTGCGTTGACTTCAGCGCCCACGAGTACGACCACGACCCGCGGGCCGCCTCCTTCGGCAGCGAGGCCGCCGAGGCCCTCGGACTCGACCCGGCTCAGGTGTTCAAGACGCTGCTGGCCGATGTGGACGGTCGACCGACCGTTGCCATCGTGCCCGTCTCCGGATCGCTGAATCTCAAGGCCCTCGCTGCTGCCGCCAGGGGGCGCCGGGCGCAGATGACCGATCCCGTCGTCGCCGAACGAATGACCGGCTACGTCGTCGGTGGCATCTCCCCCATCGGCCAGCGGCGCGCGCTGCCCACCTTCATCGACAGTTCAGCCGAGGTGATGGAGATCGTGTACGTCAGCGGCGGGCGCCGAGGCCTGGACATCGGACTGTCACCCGCGGACCTAGTCGCTATGACGAAGGCGACGTTCGCTCCGATCGGGCGCGAGACCTGAGGTCGCCGATCCAGTCCGAGAGCGCGAGCAGAGTGACGACGGCGGCCGAGGCCACCACCCACATGAGGAACATCCCGCTCAGGTGAACCTCCAGCGGACCATCCACCACCACTTCGTCCGTCAAGGTCGCCTGCAGGCCCGCGATGTCCACGGACCCGAGCCGCGTGCCCACGAACCACATGGCGGCCGTTCCGACCGTGCCGGCCAGCAGGGAGCCGAGGAGAACCGACAGCAGGTGCTCCCTGCGCATGTAGGCCAGCCCGATGGTGACCAGTACTCCGGCGATGAGACCCAGCACGCCGAAAGCGATGTCCGAGGCCAGATACTCCTCGGGCTGGAACCCCTGCGGGATGCTGACGTCCTGACGAATGATCACCGGCACCCGGGGAGCCAATGCCGCCCACACCACGCCGAGTGCAGCTCCGCTCACGAGGCCCACGATGAATCCCGCGACCAGCACGGCGAGTGCTCGGCGTTCAGTCCGCATCAGTCCCTCTCATCCAAGACAGGTGGGCCCCAGCAGGGCCTTGAGGTCACCGTAGAGGGAGGGACTCGGCGTGACCCGGAATCGATCATCGAGACGCAGCACGGAGGTCTTGGCCCCTCCGGTCAGGTGCAGATGCACCTCCGTCGTTCCCGGATGGGCTGCCAGCACCTCCTTGAGGCGCTCGACGAGCGGAGGGATGCACCGAGCCGCCGCCATGGAAAGGCGCACCGGGCCAGAACCCGCCTCGCTGAGATCCGGCTGAGTCACCTCCATCGCGATCACTCGGACACCGTCGTCGTCGCTGCGGTCAACGCGGGCCCGCACGATGATGACGGCGTCATCCACCAGCATCGTGCCCACGGATGCGTACGACTGCGGGAACACCATCACGTCGACGGACCCCTCGAGGTCCTCCACCGTGACGATCGCCCAAGGCGACCCCTGCTTGGTGGTCTTGCGCTGAACAGCCGTGACCAAACCGCCGATCGTGACGATCCCGCCATCACTTCGATCGTCCATCAGCACCGCGGCGATGGTCCGATCGGTGTGCTGAGCAAGCAGATGCTCGGCGCCGTGCAGAGGATGATCGGACACATAGAGACCGAGCATCTCCCGCTCATGCGCCAGCAGTGTCGACTTCTCCCACTCCCCCAACGGGACTTCGTCGCGCGGCAGGATCGCGCCCTCCCCCTCGGCCTCCAGTCCGCCGAAGAGATCGAACTGCCCATGGGACTCGGCTCGCTTGATGTCCACGGCGGCATCCACCACCTGCTCGTGCACGTGCGACAGGCCCTTGCGAGTGTGCCCGAGGGAGTCGAAGGCACCCGCCTTGATCAATGACTCGATCACGCGCTTGTTGCACACCGAGGCGTCCACCTTGGCGATGAAGTCATGGAAGTCGGCGAACCGGCCGATGGAACGACGCGTGGCGATCACCGAATCGACGACATTGCCACCCACATTGCGGATGGCGGACAGCCCGAAGCGAATATCACTGCCACGCGGAGTGAAGTCCGAGTCGGAGTCGTTGACGTCCGGCGGGAGCACCTTGATGCCCATTCGTCGACACTCGTTCAGGTAGACGGCGGACTTGTCCTTGTCGTCCTTGACGCTCGTGAGCAGCCCGGCCATGTACTCCGCCGGGTAGTTGGCCTTGAGATAGGCCGTCCAGTAGGACACCAGTCCGTAGCCAGCCGTATGCGCCTTGTTGAAGGCGTAGTCGGAGAACGGAACGAGGATCTCCCAGAGCGTGCGGATGGCGTCGTCCGAGTAGCCGTTCGCCTTCATGCCCTCGCTGAAGGGCACGTACTCCTTGTCGAGGATCTCCTTCTTCTTCTTGCCCATCGCACGACGGAGCAGGTCGGCGGCGCCCAGGGAGTAGCCCGCAAGCTTCTGGGCGATCGCCATGACCTGCTCCTGGTAGACGATGAGCCCGTAGGTGTCGCCCAGGATGTCCGCCAGCGGCTCGGCGAGTTCCGGGTGGATCGGGACCACCGGCTTGCGTCCGTTCTTGCGATCGGCGTAGTCGTTGTGCGCATTCGCGCCCATCGGGCCCGGCCGATAGAGCGCAAGGACGGCCGAGATGTCCTCGAAGTTGTCGGGCTGCATCGATCGCAGAAGCGCCCGCATGGGCCCGCCATCGAGTTGGAAGACGCCGAGGGTGTCTCCGCGGGACAGCAGATCGTAGGTGGGTCGATCGGTGAGGTCGAGCTCCTCGAGGACGAGCGTCGTGCCCCTGTTCTCCTCGATGTATCGAAGGCAGTCGTCCAGCACCGTCAGGTTCCGCAGGCCCAGGAAGTCCATCTTCAGCAGGCCCAGGGACTCACAGGCACCCATGTCGAACTGCGTGATCACCGAACCGTCCTGCTCGCGCCGCCAGACGGGAATGACATCGAGCAGCGGCTCTCGGCAGAGGATGACCCCTGCCGCATGGACACCCGGCTGCCGCTTCAAGCCCTCAAGACCCTTGGCCGTGTCGACCACCTGGCGCACCTCAGGGTCGGCCTCGTACAGCGCCCGGAACTCCGCCGCCTCGCCATAGCGCGCGTTCTTGGGGTCGAAGGCACCGGCGAGGCTGATGTCCTTGCCCATCACCGACGGCGGCATGGCCTTCGTGATTCGATCGCCCAGAGCGTAGGGGTGGCCGAGCACACGCGCGCTGTCCTTGACGGCAGCCTTCGCCTTGATCGACCCATAGGTGACGATCTGCGCGACGCGCTCCTCGCCGTACTTCTCGGTCGCGTAACGGATCATGTCCCCGCGACGGCGCTCATCGAAGTCCATGTCGATATCGGGCATGGAGATGCGCTCGGGGTTCAGGAACCGTTCGAACAGCAATCCGTGCTTCATGGGATCGAGTTCGGTGATGCCGAGCGCGTACGCGATCATCGCGCCGGCCGCGGAACCCCGCCCGGGACCCACTCTGATGCCGCTCTCCTTGGCATGCCGGACGAGGTCGGCCGTGACCAGGAAGTAGCCGGGGAAGCCCATCTGGATGATGACGCCGACCTCGTACTCCGCCTGCCGTCGCACATCGTCAGGGACGGCGCCCTTGTAGCGGAGCTGAAGACCGCGCTCCACCTCCTTGACCAGCCATGACTCCTCGGACTCCCCCTCCGGGACCGGGAACTGCGGCATGAGATTGGCGCCCTCGGCGAACTCCACGTGGCACCGCTCGGCGATGAGCAACGTGTTGTCACACGCCTCCGGCAGCTCGGACCAGACACGTCGCATCTCCTGGGCGCTCTTGACATAGAAATCCCGAGCGTCGAATCGGAAGCGCTTGGGATCATCCATCGTCGTGCGTGTTCCGATGCACAGCAGTACGTCATGGGTGTCCGCATCCGAGGCGTGGACGTAGTGCAGATCGTTGGTGGCGATGAGCGGCAGCGACAGCTCCTTCGCAATCCGCAGGAGATCCTCGCGGAATCGTCGCTCAATGGCCAGACCGTGATCCATGACCTCGACGAAATAGTTGTCCTTGCCCAGGATGTCTCGGAAGTCCGCGGCAGCGGCCAGGGCGCGATCGTATTTTCCTGCCTGCAGCCAGCGATTGACCTCGCCGCTGGGACAGCCTGTCGTGCCGATGAGTCCCGATCCGTGGCGCTCTAGGAGTTCGCGGTCGAAGCGCGGCTTGAAGTAGTAGCCCTCGAGACTCGCCAGCGACGAGAGTCGGAACAGGTTGTGCATGCCTGGCGTGTTCTCCGCCCACAGCGTCATGTGGGTGTAGCTCTGCTTGCCACGACCGGCGCTTGAGTCATCGGGAGTCGCCTCGTCGAACCCACCACCGAAGTCGAACGGGCGCCGCTCGAACCGCCCTTGGGGGGCGTAGTAGCCCTCCAGCCCGATGATCGGATTCAGACCCCGCGCGCGGGCCCCCTTGTAGAAGTCATATGCCCCGTAGAGGTTGCCGTGGTCGGTCATGGCCACCGCCGGCATGCCGAGTCGCTCCACCTCGTCGAAGAGGTCTCCTAGCCGAGCCGCCCCGTCGAGCATCGAGTACTCGGTGTGGACATGCAGGTGAACGAAGTCCGAGGGCGCGCTCGACGAGGAGCGGGAATCCTTGGACGGGGGCATGCCCCCACCCTAACGACGCCGTCAGACTCCCGAGCGGAGCCGTTCCAGGGCGTTTCGGAGGTCCTCGGGGTACTCACTGGTGAAGGTCATCCGCTCCCCTGAGCCGGGGTGCTCGAAGGTCAGGCTGCGCGCATGCAACCACTGCCTCGTGAGTCCCAGACGCCTCGCCAGTTCGGGATCTGCCCCATAGGTCAGGTCTCCTGCACAGGGGTGGCGCAGGGCTGACATGTGCACCCTGATCTGGTGGGTGCGTCCGGTTTCGAGGTGGATCTCCAGCAGGGAGGCGTGCGGAAAGGCCTCCAGGGTGTCGTAGTGCGTCACCGACGGCTTGCCGTCGCGGACCACGGCCCACTTGTAGTCATGCTGCGGGTGGCGCCCCACCGGCGCATCGATGGTGCCGCTGAGGGGATCGCAGTGCCCTTGAACGACCGAGTGATAGACCTTGTCGACCGTTCGCTCCTTGAACTGCCGCTTCAGGCTCGAGTAGGCGCGCTCGCTCTTGGCGACGACCATGACGCCCGAGGTGCCCACATCGAGCCGATGGACGATCCCCTGCCGTTCGGCGGCGCCATCGGAGCTGATCCGGTAGCCAGCGGCGGCAAGGCCCCCGACGACGGTGGGGCCGGACCAGCCCGGACTCGGGTGTGCTGCCACCCCGACGGGCTTGTCGATCACCACCACGTCCGCGTCGTCGTACAGCACTTGCATGCCGGGGACGGGCTCGGCGATCACGGCTGGTCCCGCATCCGGCTCGCTCAGGTCGATATCGACGATGGCGCCTTCCAGCAGGCGATCGGATTTCGAGGCAACCGTCCCATTGACGAGCACCGCGCCCTTCTCGATGAGGTCCGCCGCGCGCGATCGCGAGAGGCCGAGCATGCGCGTGAGCGCGACATCGAGTCGCTCGCCGACGAGACCGTCGGGAACCGGCAGGCTCCGCTGCGTCACGAGCGTCGCCCGCTGATCTCGATTCCGCGCAGGGCGAGCAGGACCATGCCGACCGCTGAGCAGGTGATGAACATGTCTGCGACATTGAAAACGGCGAAGTACGGAAGTTGGATGAAGTCCACCACGTATCCCAGGCCGGGACCGGGAGGACGGGACAGACGATCGACGAGATTGCCCAGCAGTCCACCGAGAAGTGCCCCGAGCGCCACTGCCCACCACATGCTGCCGAGGCGACGGGACGTGCGCAGGATCACGATCGCCACGATGACGGCGATGATCGTGAAGATCCATGTGTAGCCGACTCCAATGGAGAATGCGGCTCCGGTGTTCTCCACGTAGGTGAACTTCAGCAGACCGCCAAGGAGGACGATCGGCCCCTCGCCCGACTCGATTCTCGGCTGGATCGTCGAGACCACCCACCACTTGACCAGCTGATCGAGGATGACCGCACCCACCGCAACACTGCCCAGCACGAGCAGGCACGAACGCCGGCGCGCGGGGTCAACGCCCGTGGGCGCCTCCACGATCTCGGGATCGGTCACCCGCACACCCTATGGCGCGACGCCCTCACCCCCGGAGGACGACGGCCGAGGCACTACTTCCGAACAGGCCTCCCGGGCACGACAGCCCGGGCCGTATAGGCCCGCGACCTACAGGAAGCGCTCCTCTGCCTGCTTGCACGCCATGCACAGCGTCGCTCGCGGGAAGGCCTGGAGTCGGAACTTGCCGATCGGGTTACCGCAGGACTCGCAGATGCCGTACGTGCGCTGGTCAATGCGCTGCAAGGCATGCTCGACCTGCTCGACCATGCTCCGCGCGTTGTTCGCCAGGGACATCTCGTGCTCGCGCTCGAAGGTCTTGCTTCCGGCATCGGCCTGGTCGTCACCCGCACCGTCGCCGGAATCGCGGATGAGATCCGCCAGCCCCTCCTCGGCGGTGACAAGCTCAGCCTGAAGGCGCTCCAGCTCCTCATTGAGCTGGCCACGAACCTGCCGCATCTCCTTGGCTGTCCACGGCGACTCATCCTCGCGAACCGGCATGATCTTGCGCTTGGAAGGCAGTTTCACGGCGGTCTTCTTGACGGGCTTCTTCGCCGGCGCCTTCTTCACGGGTGCCTTCTTGACCGGCGCCTTCTTGACAGGTGCCTTCTTGACAGGTGCCTTCTTCACGGGCGCCTTCTTCACGGGCGCCTTCTTCGCGGGCGCCTTCTTCGCCGGCGCCTTCTTCACGGGCGCCTTCTTGGCGACCTTCTTCGCGGGCGCCTTCTTGGCTGGCGCCTTCTTCGCTGGCGCCTTCTTGGCGACCTTCTTCGCGGGCGCCTTCTTCGCGGGCGCCTTCTTGGCGACCTTCTTGGCAGGCGCCTTCTTCGCGGTGGCCTTGGCCATGCCGTCCCCTGTCCCTCACGAGTTCAGTTCGTGGGAGCCGTTCCCGTGAGAATGCCTCACACGAGCATTTCGTCTCGCCACACATCCCCTCATGGCGATGCTCCGCCACGAGGCTGGTCGCACCACGGGGGGCCGGATCGACACCGACCCCTGCGGTATCCGCACGATGCTAGGGCCATGCACCCGATCGCACACGGTGCCGCGCCGATATCCTGACGGGCCGAACCACTCTGATGGCCGAGTTCACCCCTGCCAGCCGTTCACGAGCACGACTTCGACGACGACTACGACGACTACGACGACTACGAAGGAGAACCCATGTACCGGGCTGTGCCTGCGCAGGTCGATCTTCCTGCACTCGAGCACCAGGTACTCGACCTCTGGGACTCCGAGCAGGTGTTCGAGGCCTCGGTCGCACAGGCGGAGGGCCGCCCACTGTGGGTCTTCTACGAGGGACCACCCACCGCCAATGGCACACCGGGCACGCATCACGTCGAGGCGCGGGTGTTCAAGGACGTATTCCCCCGCTATCGCACCATGAAGGGGTACTACGTTCCGCGGCAAGCAGGCTGGGACTGCCACGGCCTGCCCGTGGAGCTCGCCGTGGAGAAGGAGCTCGGCTTCACCGGCAAGCAGGACATCGAGAAGTACGGGGTCGCGGAGTTCAATGCCCGGTGCCGCGAGTCAGTCCTGCGTCACGTCGGGGAGTTCTCCGACATGACCCGCCGAATGGGCTACTGGGTCGACATGGACCGGGCCTACTGGACCATGGACAAGGACTACGTCCAGAGCGTCTGGTGGTCCCTCAAGCAGATCTTCGACAAGGGCCTGCTCGCGCAGGACCACCGCGTCGCCCCCTACTGTCCGCGCTGCGGCACCGGACTCTCCGATCACGAGCTGGCCCAGGGGTACGAAACCGTCGTCGACCCGTCCGTGTACGTGCGGTTCCCCGTTCGCGACGATGCGCCTCTCGCGCAACGCCACCCCGGAGTCTCGCTGCTGGTGTGGACCACGACGCCGTGGACCTTGGTGTCCAACACCGCGGTTGCCGTGCGCCCGGATGCCACCTACGCCGTCGTTCGCACCAACGATGATGAACTGCTGGTGGTGGCGCAGGAGCTCGTCGAATCGGTCTTCGGCGAGGATGCCGTCGTCGTCGAGACCTTCCCCGGGACCGATCTCGAGCGGGTCGGCTACGTGCGGCCCTTCGACTTCGTCGAGATCCCCGACGCGCACTTCGTCCTCCTGGCCGACTACGTCACGACCGACGACGGAACCGGTCTCGTCCATCAGGCTCCGGCCTTCGGCGCTGACGACCTCGCGACGTGCCGAAAGTACGGACTGCCGGTCGTCAACCCGATTCGGCCCGATGGTCACTTCACGGACGACGTGGCGGTCGTGGGGGGCATGTTCTTCAAGAAGGCCGACGAGACACTCAGCGCGGACCTCGAGCAGCGCGGCCTCATGTATCGCCATGTCGCGTATGAGCATGCATATCCCCATTGCTGGCGATGCCACACGCCATTGATCTACTACGCGCAGCCCTCGTGGTACATCCGGACCACGGAGCGCAAAGCCGAGCTGCTCGAGCAGAACGAGCAGACCAACTGGTTTCCCGACACCATCAAGTGGGGTCGTTACGGCGACTGGCTCACCAACAACATCGACTGGGCCCTGTCACGCAATCGCTACTGGGGCACGCCCCTGCCGATCTGGCGATGCGCTGAGGATCACCTGGTCGCGGTCGGTTCGCTCGCCGAGCTCAGCGAACTGGCCGGTCACGACGTCACCGAAACCGACCCGCATCGCCCCTATGTCGACGACATCGTCATCCCCTGCCCTACCTGCGGGGCTGAAGCGAGGCGCGTTCCCGAGGTCATCGACGGCTGGTATGACTCAGGGTCGATGCCGTTCGCCGCACTCGGCTATCCGCACAAGAATGTCGACGAGTTCGAGAAGCAGTTCCCGGCGGACTTCATCTGCGAGGCCATCGACCAGACGCGTGGCTGGTTCTACACGCTGATGGCCGTCAACACCCTGGTGTTCGACAGGTCGTCCTACAAGAACGTCGTCTGCCTCGGCCACATCCTCGACGAGGACGGCCGCAAGATGAGCAAGCACCTGGGCAACATCCTCGCGCCGATTCCCCTGATGGACGAGCACGGCGCTGACGCGCTGCGGTGGTTCATGCTCGCCTCCGGATCGCCGTGGCAAGCGCGCCGCGTCGGGCACACGGCCATTGCCGACGTCGTTCGCAAGACCTTGCTCACCTACTGGAACACCGTGTCCTTCCAGTCTCTCTACGCCCGCACGGCGCAGTGGGAGCCCTCTCAGGAGGCCCCCGCCCCGGCGGACCGGCCGATCATCGATCGATGGGTCCTGTCCGAGGCAGCACAGATGGCGCATGAGGTTGACCTGGCCCTCGAGGCGTTCGACACCCAGCGCGCGGGGCGCCTGCTGTCGACCTTCATCGACGACCTCTCGAACTGGTACGTGCGCCGTTCGCGACGCCGCTTCTGGGATGGTGATCCGGCAGCCCTGGCGACCTTGCATGAGGCGCTGCGCACCGTGACCCTGTGTCTGGCTCCCTTCACTCCCTTCATCACCGAACGCGTGTGGCAGGACCTCTTCCGACCGACCGACGCGCAGGCCCCGATCTCCGTCCACCTGGCCGCCTGGCCGACCTGGGATGCCGAGATCATCGACGTTGAGCTGAGCGAGCAGATGGCCCTCGTGCGCCGCCTGGTCGAACTCGGGCGCGCCGCACGAGCCACCTCCTCGGTGCGCACGAGGCAGCCCCTCGCCCGTGCACTGGTGTCGGCCCAAGGCTGGCCATCCCTGCCAGAGCCACTGCGCCAGCAGGTGGCCGAGGAACTCAACGTGCAGTCGCTCGAATCGCTGGCCGAGGGTGCGTCCGGACTCGTGGACATCTCGGTGAAGGCCAACTTCCGCTCCCTCGGGAGCCGATACGCCAAGCAGACTCCCCTGATCGCCCAGGCAATCGCAGCGTCGGAGCCGGCAACGCTCGTCGAAAGGATCCGTGCCAGCGGAACAGCCGCCATCGATGTCCCCGAACTGGGCGAGGTGGAGATCACTGATGCAGACATCATCGTCACCGAGACGCCCCAGGAGGGATGGGCCGTGGTCTCCGAGGGCGGTGAGAGCCTGGCCCTGGACCTGCATCTGGACGACGCGCTCCTGCGCGCCGGCAGCGCCCGCGAGGTCATCCGCACCCTTCAGGAGGGCCGCAAGTCAGCGGGGCTGGACATCAGCGATCGCATCCATGTCTGGTGGGCAGCCGATGATCCCGCCATGCATGAGGCTGTCGCCGAGCACGCCGACGATGTCGCCGCCGAGGTGCTGGCCGTGACGTTCACCGAGGGAGTCGGCCCTGCGAATGCCATCCCCGTCGAGTCCGAGATTCCCGTCCAGTTGTGGCTAGCGCCCTCGACCTGACCGTGCGGCCAGGAGGATCTCCACAGTGGGGTGCGCACAGTCGAGGATGCACCCAGCGGGGCACTAACTGCCCAGGAGAGCCCTCTGCGCATCAAGCATCGACCGCACCGATGCGCGAATGGCATCGGCCTCCTGCTGAGCTGCGCGAACGATCTCCTCGGCGGTGCGCTCGGCGGCGGATACCACGTGTGCGGCGTCCGGGTGGTCGGCCAGCACGGCCTGCAGCTCGGCGGTGATCTCGACCGCTCGCTCTCGAGCCTGAGCTGAGGGGTTCAGCGTCGGCTCTGCGGCAAGGCGCTGCTCGGCCGCTGCCAGCCGGGACTGAAGCTGATCGCACTGAGTGCGCAGAACGGCCTCGCCATCTCGCGAACGCTGCAATTCGTCGGTCAGTTGACCGATGTCCGCTTCAATGATGTCGAGGAAGGAGTCCACCTCGTCCATGTCGTAGCCGCTGCGCAGCCGCGTGGTGCCGAATTGCACGGCGCGGACCTCTGCTGAAGTCAATGGCATGACGCTGTCTCCTTCCCTGCTGCGACTCTTCGTTGCGTGTGTGTGATCACGCTCGAGTGCGCGCTAGGCGAAAGAAGCGCCGAGCCCGCGCACGATCGAGATCAGGATGTTGGTGCCGAGCAGCAGGATCAAGAACGCGAGGTCGAAGGACATCTGCCCGATCCGCAACGGCGGAATGATCTTGCGCAGGCCCTTCAGCGGCGGATCGGTGATGGAGTAGATGACCTCGAGCAGGATCAGCAGGGGTCCGCTCGGCCGCCACCCGCGAGAGAAGGCCTGTACGAGGTCGAACACCAGCCGAGCCAGCAGAAGCAGCCAGAAGGCCAGCAGCGCAAGCGCGATCACCTCGAAGACGATCGACACGAATCACTCCTGTAGGGCTGCTGGCGGGTACGGACGAACTAGCTCTGGTTGAAGAATCCATCCTCAGCGATCTGCGCCTTCGCGACATCACCAATGTCGACGTTAACAGGCGACAGGAGGAAGACCTTGTTGGTGATGCGCTCAATCGAGCCGCGCATGCCGAACACCAGGCCGGCAGCGAAGTCGATGATCCGCTTGGCATCGGGATCATCCAGCTCCGAGAGATTCATGATGACCGGCACGCCTTCACGGTAGTGCTCGCCGATCCGGCGGGCATCGTTGTAGCTGCGTGGGTGGATGGTCTCGATCCGGGAGAGATCCGGGGCGGCCGCGTAGCTGGGACGTCGATCCGCCAGCGGCGCCGCCGTCGGGCTGCTGGGGGGCGGTGCATCGCTGCGGAAGGTGCGCACTGCCCGCGAATCAGGGATCGGTCGGACGCTGCGAGGCTCGTATCGATCGTCCTGGGGTGCCGGGTCGTACCCGCGTGAGCGGCCGTCGCGAGAGCTGCGACGCGCGTCCTCGTATTCGGCGTACTCGTCGTAGGCATCCTCGTCGCCGTGGTCCTCGACCAGACCCAGGTACACGGCCATCTTGCGCATCGCGCCAGCCATCGCCTGCTGCCTCCCATGACTACCGCGCACCTGCGTATCAGATGCGGGCGGCCCCGCGAACGGAACCGATCGGGGGCGCTGACCTCCAGCGTCCCAATGCCCCGACGTTACTGCACAGGAGGCCGAGGCCCGAGTATCGCGCCCCCCACGCGCACCTGTGTCGCCCCTGCTCGAATGGCCTCCTCGAGGTCTCCGCTCATCCCGGCGGAGATCTCCACCGCCTCGGGGTGCGCCTCGCGCAGCCGCTCGGACAGGGCAGCCAGCCGCACGAATGCGGCAAGGGCGGACGGGCCGGGATCGCCAGCGCCTGGATTCGGGGCCACACCCATGACTCCCGCAAGCCGTAGGCCCTGCTCGGCGGCTACCGCGTCGCCCAGCGCGGGTATCTCCTCCGGGAGGGCTCCTCCCCTGCCTGGCGCTGGATCAGGATCGAGGTTGACCTGGAGCAGGATCTCCAACGGCCGCTCCGCCTCCACGGCTGCCCGGCCGAGGGCCGCGACCAGCGAGAGCCGATCCACCGACTCCACGACATCCGCCCATGCGGCGACCGACCGTGCCTTGTTGCGCTGCAGTTGGCCGATCATGTGCCAACGCGGCAGCGGGGAGATCGGGCGCCCCGCATCCACCAGCTCGCCTTTGGCCCACGCATCCACCAGCTCGCGCTTGGCCTTCGCCTCCTGATCCCGGTTCTCTCCCACATCGGCGACGCCCAGATCGGCCAGCAGGGATACATCCGTGGCAGGGAAGGTCTTGGTGACGACGACCAGTCGCACCTCATCGGTGCGCCCCGCCGCCTCGCACCCGGCATCGATTCGAGAACGGACCTCGCCCAGCCCCGCAGACAGTTCCGCACGGCGAGCGGACTCGTCGTCAGTCGACACCTTTCATCCTCTTCCTCAATCTCTCCCTCAATCTCAGCCTTGAGGACTCGCTCCGCATCCTCTCGCGCAGGTCACTCACTCCGCACGACGACCATGCCGTGTCGCCCCGTGCGGCCGTCCCGCCGGTGGGAGAACAGCTCAGGGTCCTCGAAGGTGCAGCCGCCTACCGATAGGACGAGGTCCGCCGAGACACCGCATTCGATGACTTGAGCACGCAGGCCCTCTCGCACGTCGATGCCGGGCTGGCCATCGGGACATTCCACCAAGGAGGACCGAGCCACCTGATCCGAGCACGATGAGCGCACGCGATCGACACGGTCCAGCGGTACGGGGTAGCACGAGCCGCAGATCGACGGGCCGAGAATGATCTGAACGGGCGCGACGCCCATGTCGGCCATCCTCGCGATGGCGGCCGGCAGTACCCCGAGCACCAGCCCTTGCCAGCCGCAGTGCACGGCGGCCACGGTGAGGTCGTCATCACCGATGACGGCCACGGTGACGCAGTCCGCCCCCAGTGCGACCACTCCCAGGCCCGGGGTCCGGGTGATCACGGCATCGGCTCCCACGACCTCACCCGGTTCATCAACAACCGCCACGTCAGCACCGTGGACGGCCGACAGCACGGCAAGTCCCGTGGCCTCGACCCGGCCGCGCAGGGCCTCTCGGTTGGCGCGAACGGCCTCGGGGTGGTCCCCCACGTGGAGTGCGAGGTTCATGGATGCGAACGGGCCCTCACTGAAGCCCCCGGAACGACCGGTGGCCGCCCAGATTGCTGGACGGCCACCGGGAGTGGAAGGCGCGACGACACCACCGTGGGGTGGACGCACCAGCACTACTTCAGGAAGTCAGGAATATCGAGATCGTCGTCGGCATCATCGAAGGCGATCATCCGAGACGGACCACCTGGCGCGACGACGGCCGGCACCTCGCCGGTGTCGCCGTCACGCAGCCGAGCTGTCGAACCGGCGCTGACAGCCTTCTTGGTCGGCGGTTCGCCACCATCGAAGCCAGCCGCGATGACGGTCACTCGGACCTCATCGCCGAGCGTGTCGTCGATCACGGCGCCGAAGATGATGTTGGCATCGGGATGAGCGGCATCCGAGACGAGCCTCGCCGCCTCGTTGATCTCGAACAGGCCCAGGTCGCTACCGCCCGAGACCGACAGCAGGACCCCATGGGCCCCGTCGATGCCTGCCTCCAGAAGCGGGCTGGAAATCGCCTTCTCGGCCGCCTCAACGGCCCGATCCTCACCGCGCGCAGAGCCGATGCCCATGAGAGCCGATCCAGCCGAATGCATGACGCTCTTGACGTCCGCGAAGTCAAGGTTGATCAGGCCCGGGGTGGTGATCAGGTCGGTGATGCCGGAGACACCCTGCAGGAGCACATGGTCGGCCTGCCGGAAGGCGTCGATGACGCTGATGTTGCGGTCGGCCAGCGACAGCAGTCGATCGTTGGGGATGACGATGAGGGTGTCGACCTCGCTGCGGAGGGAATCGACACCGGCCTCGGCCTGGGACTGTCGACGACGGCCCTCGAAGCCGAACGGTCGGGTGACCACGCCGATGGTCAGGGCACCGAGTGAGCGGGCGACCCGGGCCACGACGGGCGCGCCACCGGTTCCGGTTCCGCCGCCCTCGCCGGCTGTCACGAAGACCATGTCCGCGCCCTTGAGCACCTCCTCGATCTCCTCGAGGTGATCCTCAGCCGCCTTCTTGCCCACCTCCGGGTTGGCGCCGGCGCCGAGTCCCCGGGTGAGCTCACGCCCGATGTCGAGCTTGACGTCGGCATCGCTCATGAGCAGTGCCTGCGCGTCAGTGTTGATCGCGATGAACTCCACTCCCTTGAGTCCGACCTCGATCATGCGGTTCACAGCGTTCACGCCGCCGCCACCGATACCGACGACCTTGATCACTGCCAAGTAGTTCTGCGGAGCCGCCACGGCCTTCCGTCCCTTCGATCAGTGCCACCGAGTCCTTGCACCCAGCAACGTTGCTGTCCGTCACTTCCTCTGCCCGTCGACCTGAACCCTCAACCTCAACATGAGACTGAAACTTCATCCGGTCAACGAACGGCCGGGAGGTTAGGGCGTGTGACGGGTGTTGCGCAAGGTGAGATCGCCATTTTCGGCAACCAAAGTCTCGACCCTTGGTTGAGGCCCCTTCATGAACGGCCCGATCAAGGGCTGTTGACGAGGCCGGCTCAGTTCAACCGGAACGTGGTCGGCAACTCTGGTGCCGACACGTCATACAGGTCCGCCTTGCGCTTGAGCAGTGCCCTCAGGACCTCGGCCTTGACGTCTCCCCGGTCCGCACTGCCCCAGCGAACGGTGTCGCCTGACCGCAGGCTCAGGTCGATGTCATCAAGTGTGGTGGCGGTGACCGCCACGACTCGCTTGCTCAAGTCCTCAGGAAGGGTGACCAGCACCTGCATGGCAGCCGGCAGCGCCGCACCCTCGGCCGTCACCTTCGGCAGCTTCTTCGGCAAGACCTCGGCTGCCTCGAAGACGACGCCGTCCTTGTCGATAGCCGTGCGCTGCGGATCGCTCGCCAGCGCCGCGACGGGCTCTCGGGTCTCGACAGCGATCACCACCTCAGATGGCCACCCTCGGCGCACTTCGGCCGCCGCCACCCAGGGCAGTTGCCGGAGGGCGCGCTCGGCCTCGGCAGTGTCGAGCCGTGCCAGCGGGACACCCAATGGGATCGATGCCACGGAGCTCACCTCATCTGCGCGCGCACCCTCGGCACCGAGAACGCGGACGTCCCGAACTTCAAGGAGGCTCGAGAACCACACGATCCACACGGTCGTGGCGGCAATCACCACGATGCCCAGGGCAATCGCCCACCGCTGCCGACGGCGACGTGTCGGGCGTGGATCGGTGAACTGGGGCCGTCGGGTGGGAGCCGCTGTGGACATCATGAGCGAGGCTCTCGCGACCGCAGGAGCTCCAGCACTTCCATGCCGATCAGTCCGATGTCACCTGCGCCCAGAGTCATGATGATGTCGCCGGCACTCGCCCGGTCAGCCAGATGGCCGGCCACGGCCGACCATGACGGCTCGAACACCACATGGGCTGAATCCAGGGGTACGCGGGCCGCCATCGTCTGCCCGCTGGCTCCTGGAATGGGCTGCTCACCGGGCGCGAAGACCTCCAGCACCACCACGTCATCGGCAAGGCCGAGTGCAGCCCCGAACTCCTCGACGAACATCGCTGTCCGGTAGTAGTGATGGGCCTGGAAAGCCACCACGAGTCGACCCGATCCGACGACCTCGCGCGCTGCCTCCAACGTCGCGTGGATCTCGGTCGGGTGATGGGCATAGTCGTCGTAGACGCGAACTCCTGCCGCCTGACCCTTGAAGTCGAAACGTCGACGAGTGCCGCTGAAGCTCTCGAGTCCGGCCCGGAGGTCGGCCGCCGCGAATCCCAGACCCAGCCCACAGGCGAATGCGGCGAGCGCGTTCAGCGCATTGTGTCGGCCGGGTACCTGCAGGGAGATCTCTCCGAGCCGGACGCCGTTGTGAACGGTGTCGAACCGCCAGCCAGTCTCGACGGGTGCCGCGTCGACGAGCCGAAAGTCGGCGGCAGCGGACTGGCCGTATGTCCGGACGTCGACTCCCGCTCCTCGAGCGCGCTCTGCGAGTCGCTCCCCGCCGGGGTCGTCCACGCACACCACGACGAACCCGCCTCGGTCCCCCACACCCTCCGCGAAGTCGGCGAATGCCTCCTCGATCGCCTCGAACGTTCCCCAGTGGTCAAGATGGTCCGGTTCGACATTCGTCACGATCGCCGCCACCGGAGACAGGTGCAGGAAGGCACCGTCACTCTCATCGGCCTCGACCACGAAGTAGCTTCCCGACCCCAAGTGGGCGTTGGAACCGGACTCGTTGATCTCGCTTCCGATGGCAAAGGACGGATCGGCGCCACAGTGTTGAAGGGCCACCGTGAGCATGGAGGTGGTGGTGGTCTTGCCGTGTGTGCCGGATACGGCTACGCCCTGACTGTCCGTCATGACGGCGGCAAGTGCGCGAGCTCGACTCCACTCCTCGACGCCCATCTCCCGAGCGGCGACCCGCTCCGGATTGGACTCCGGGATGGCCGTGGACACCACGAGGGCATCGACTCCCTCCACGAGAGCGGCGTCGTGGCCCACTCTCGCATCCACGCCTACGGCCCTGAGCGCCTGCAGCCGACGCGACTCCTTGGCGTCGGAGCCCGAGACCTGGATTCCCTGAGCGACCATGATCCGGGCGATGCCCGACATCCCTGCGCCGCCGATGCCCACGATGTGCACGCGGGCGGGTGCCACCGCGGAATCCTCGGAGGTCACGTCCGCATCTGTCGACGCGTCCGTCATCCTCGTCCTCCTGTCGCTGCCTGCAGAACCGCCCGGGCCAGGAGATCATCCGCATCGCGGACCCCATGCCGGGAGGCCGCCGCCTCCATGGCCAGCAGCCTGCCTTCATCGTGCAGCACCGAGGCCACGGTTTCGACGAGCCACTCCGCAGTGAGGTCGTCGTCCTCACGAATAAGACCTCCGCCGGCCGAGACCACGGGGAGCGCGTTCAGCCGCTGCTCCCCATTGCCGATGGGCAGGGGAACGTAGATGGCGGGCAGTCCGACGGCCGCGAGCTCCGCGCAGGTCATGGCACCCGCTCGGGTCAGAGCGATGTCAGCCGCAGCGTAGGCAAGGTCCATGCGCTCGATGAAGGGGACGGCCACATACCCCGGGCTCGGAGCGGGCGGGTCGTTGCGCGAGCCATACGCATGCAGCACGTCGATGCCCTGCGCACGAAGTGCCGGCAGCGCCGCTGCCACTACCGCGTTGAGTCGCTGAGCTCCCTGGGAGCCGCCGAAGACCAGGAGCACCCGCGAGTCCTGGCCGAGACCGAAGTGACTGCGAGCCGCTGCGCGAGCATCCGCGCGATCCAGCGTCGCGAGGGAATGGCGCAGCGGAAGCGCCATGGGGCGGGCTCCGGCCATCGACTCAGGGAAGCTCGCGTAGACGTGGCGCGTGAACCGAGCGCCCAGCCGATTGGCCCACCCAGGTCTGGCGTTGGCCTCATGAATGACGAGCGGAGTATGCGTGCGCCTCGCTGCGAGGTACGCAGGAACTGCCGCGTATCCGCCGAATCCCACGACGACATCCACGTGCTCGCTGCGAAGGATCTGCACCGTCTGCCGAACCGCGCGTCGTACTCGTGGCCCCAAAGCCAGGAGATCTCGGCCCGGTCGCCTCGGCATGGGCACGCTGGGAACCGTGACCAGGTCATAGCCGCGTGCCGGCACCAGTGCGCTTTCCAGTCCGCGCTCGCCCCCGAGCACAGTGATCTCGATGTCCGGATCGCTTCTGCGAAGTGCGTCGGCCACGTTGAGTGCCGGCTCAACGTGCCCCGCTGTGCCGCCAGCGGCGAGCAGGACATGCATGTCAGCGCCGACGAAGTGACTGGGCGGTGCTGCGCCGACGGAGCGCCCGCCGCGTATCTGGTTCTGCGCGAGCGAACGCCAGCAGCATTCCGATAGCGGCGAGAGTCCAGACGAGGGACGACCCGCCGTAGGACACCAGGGGAAGGGTCACGCCGGTGACGGGAAGGAGCCCCAGAACACCGCCTACGTTGATCACCGCCTGCACCACGATCCAGGAGCCCACTCCGGCCGCCGCCAGACGAACGAAGGTGTCCTCCGTGTTGCGCGAGAGCCGGAATACCGCGAATGCCAGCAAGCCGAAGAGCACCAGAACGGAGAGGGTCCCGAACAGCCCGAGCTCCTCGCCGATGACGGGGAAGATGAAGTCGGTGTGCGCCTCGGGCAGCGAGCCCCACTTCTCGCGGCTGGCGCCCAGCCCCACGCCCCAGAAGCCGCCCGTGCCCAGCGCGTACTGCCCCTGGCTGACCTGCCAGCCGAATCCGAGGCGGTCGGCATCCGGATCGAGCCAGGACGTGAATCGCTGCATGCGGTACGGCGCTGCCAGGGTGATGAGGACCACGCCCACAGCACCGACCCCCGCGAGCGCCACGAACAGGCGCAAGGGGGCACCCGCCGCGAACAGCATGCCCACGGTGATGGCGGCCAGCATGATCGTGTTTCCGAAGTCCCCCTCGAGCAGGACGAGAAGCATCATGGCTGCGGCCACCGGGAGGACGGGAACGAGCAGGGCAGACCAGGTGGGGACATGTCGACCCGTCTTGGACAGCAGGGTGGCGCCCCACACCACCAAGGCCAGCTTGGCGAACTCAGATGGCTGAAGTCGGAAGGGGCCGACGATCTCGATCCAGTTCCGCTGGCCCGCCACCTCCACTCCGATGACGAGAACAGCCACGAGGAGGATGAAGGCAGCCCCGATGATCGGCCAAGCCAGACCGCGCCAGAACTGCACTGACGTACGCGCCGCGAAGAACATGCCGATGACGCCGAGGACGGCGAAGAGTCCCTGCCGCTGAGCCAGCGTGTACGCCGATCCGTGCACCCTGAAACTCTCGATGCTGGACGCAGACAGCACCATGATCAGCCCGAGCGCGAGCAGCAGGAGCGTCGTTCCCAGAAGCAGGTAGTACGTGCTGAGCGGATGGTTGAGCAGATCCGCGACCCTGCCGACCAACGTGGGCGTGCCACGATTCGCCGACGATGGAGCAGCTGGGGAAGTGCGGGCCACGTGCCTCACTCCCCTGCCGACGACACGAAACCCGAGAGCCCCTGAGCAGCACTGGCGAACTGCCGACCCCGGTCGGTGTAGTCGGTGAACATGTCCCACGAGGCGCAGCCAGGGGCCAGCAGCACCGTGTCACCGGGCTGGGCGAGTCCTGTCGCCGCTTCAACCGCCTGCACCATGGCCCCAGTCTCGGTGCTGGCCACCTCGATCACCGGGACATCTGGCGCGTGTCGTGCGAGGGCACCGGCGATGCGCGCGCGGTCAGTTCCGATCAGCACGACTCCCCGGAGCTGCTGAGCGCTGGCCTGGACAAGGTCATCGAACTCCTGCCCCTTGGCCAGACCTCCGGCGATCCACACGATGGACTCATAGGCCCCCAGGGAGGTCTGTGCCGCATGCGCATTCGTGGCCTTGGAATCGTCGACGTAGTCGACACCGTTCACCGAGCCGACGAGACAGATCCGATGCTCGGCGGGCTCGAATGCCCGCAGGCCGTCGCGAACGGCAGACGGCGGGACACCGAAGGCGCGTGCCAGTGCCGCTGCTGCGAGGGCGTTGGCCACGTTATGCGGCGCGAGGGGTCGAACATCGGCGACCGTGGCAAGCTCCTGTGCCGTCGTCGCACGATCCTCGATGAAGGCGCGGTCGATCAGCAGGTCGTCAACGACGCCGAGCATCGAAAGACCAGGGGCGCCGAGCGTGAACCCGATGGCACGGCAGCCATCGATGACGTCGGCCTCCTCCGCCATCGCGCGTGTCGTCGGATCCTGTTCGTTGTAGACGATGGCGTCCTGCGTGCGGTCGAACAGGCGGGCCTTCGCCGCCACGTATGCCTCAAGGGATCCGAAGTGATCGATGTGATCGTCCGCGATGTTGAGGCAGGCCGACGCGACGGGACTGACCGAGTGGACGAAGGGCAGCTGCGGCGCTCCGACTTCGACAGCGATCACCTCCATGTCGTCATGCATCACCACATCGACCAGGGAGAGGCCGATATTGCCCGCAGCGCACGTGCGGTAGCCCGCAGCCCTGAGCATCGACTCGAGCATGAGCGTCGTGGTCGTCTTGCCATTGGTTCCCGTCACGCACAGCCACGCGGCCGCACCATCGGGGTCACGCAGCCGCCAAGCGAGCTCCAGCTCACCCCAGACCGGCACACCCCGCTCGAGTGCCTCACGAATGAGCGGGTGCGAGGGCGGAAGGCCGGGCGACACGACCAGCAGGTCGGTGGCCGCCGGGAGTCCTGTCTGATGGTCGAGGAGCACCGTCACCTCGAGCTCCCGCAGAATCTCGGCTCGTTTCTGCTGCCGCTCGCCGGAGCCACTGTCGATGACGGTCACCCGCGCACCGAGCTGCATGAGGGCATCCGCGCAGGAGTACCCGGCGACTCCCAGACCCGCCACCGTGACCGACCACTGAGACCAGTCCGAGGAGCGCTGCAGTTGATCTGCGCTACGGCTCACGAACGAACCCATTCGGCGTAGAACAGTGCCAGGCCGGCACCGATGCACAGGCCCTGGATGATCCAGAAGCGCACGACGATCTGGATCTCAGGCCACCCGAGCATCTCGAAGTGATGGTGCAGGGGTGCCATGCGGAACACGCGGCGGCCGGTCAGCTTGAAGGAGCCCACCTGCAAGATGACGGATACCGACACGATGAGGAACAGGCCCGCGATGAAGGGCAGCAGCAGCTCGGTGCGCGTGAAGATCGCCAGCCCAGCGATGCCTCCGCCCAGGGCCAGCGACCCGGTGTCGCCCATGAAGATGCGTGCCGGGGATGTGTTCCACCACAGGAAGCCGAACGTCGCCCCCGCACCGGCTGCGGCCACGATGGCCAGGTCGAGCGGGTTCGCGGTCGTGTAGCAGAACGAGGTCTGCTCGAAGAAGCAGCTCTGCCCGTACTGCCAGATGCTGACCAGCACGTAGGCCAGGAAGGAGGCGAAGGCCGCCCCCGTCGCAAGTCCATCCAGCCCGTCCGTCAGATTCACGCCGTTGGTCGTGGCTGTGATCAGGAACCAGACCCAGAGGATGAACAGGCCCATCGGAAGCACGAGCGGGGTGTCGCGAAGGAAGGAGACGGCCATGCTGGCGGGCGTCTCACCGGACTCATTGGGGAACTGGACGGAGAGCACGGCGAACGAGATCGCGACGACCGCCTGACCGATGAGCTTGGTGCGGGCCCGCAACCCCGTACTCCGCTGCTTGAAGATCTTCAGGTAGTCGTCGGCGACACCCACAAGTCCGAGTCCGACCATCAGGTACAAGATGAGCAGGCCTGAGGGGCTCGGCATGCGCCACGTGACCAGATGCGTGACGAGGTAGCCGGCCAGCACTCCGAAGAGGATCGCGACCCCGCCCATGGAGGGAGTGCCCCGCTTGCTCTCATGGTCGGGATAGGCCTCGTTGTCCGTGGAGACCCTGATCGCCTGCGCGTACCCGTGTCGAGCCAGCAGCGCGATGAGAAGAGGTGTACCGACGAGGGACACGATGGCTGCGATGGCCAAGGAGATGACGACGAGTCTCATGAGGATGTCTCCCGTGGCGTCTCCTGTGGCGTCTCCCGTGGCACTTCCGGCACCTCGGTGAGCAGCGCCTCCGCCACTCGCTCGAGTCCCACCGCGCGCGACGCCTTGACCAGCACCACATCGTCTGCACCCACCTGCGCATTCAGCAGATCGATGGCTGCCTGCACGTCAGGAACATGGATGGACTCCTCTCCCCATGAGCCCTCGCTGCTGGCACCCAGGTGCATCACTCGGGTGCCCTCTCCGACGCAGACCAACCGCGAGACATCGAGTCGGACTGCGAGGCGTCCGATCGCGTCATGCTCCTCCAGAGCCGCGCCGCCCAGCTCTCGCATCTCCCCGAGGACGGCCCAGGTGCGTCGTCCCGCTGCCATGGCAACCAGCGACTTCAAGGCCGCACGCATCGACTCGGGATTGGCGTTGTAGGCATCGTTGATCACCGTGAATCCACGTGCGGACACCCGGACGTCCATGCGCCACTTGCTGTCCGCCTCTGCCGCACGCAGCGCATCCACGATCTGCTCCATCGACAGGCCCGCCGCGCGTCCGACGGCGGCAGCGGCGCAGGCGTTCGAGACATAGTGCTCACCGCTGAGCCGCAGTTCGACCGGCATGGCGTCACCGGTGCGCTCATCGGTCAGCGTGAAGGCCGGACGGGCAGCGTCCTGCAGGCGAACGTCTGTTGCGCGAATCCGCGCAGAAGGCGACTCGCCGAACGTCACCACGTCAGCGGCCGTGATGTCGGCCATGGCCCGCACCGCACCGTCGTCCTCGTTCAGGACCGCAATCGTCGTGTCGGGCAGGTCTTGGACCAACTCAGCCTTGGCGGCCGCGATCGCCTCACGCGATCCGAGCATTCCCACGTGCGCGGATCCGACGTTGAGCACAACGGCGATGTCCGGCTGCACCAGGTCGACGAGGTAGGCGATGTGGCCCACGCCGCGCATGCCCATCTCCAGGACGAGAAAGCGTGTCTGGCCATCGGCAGCGAGAACCGTCAACGGGAGACCGATCTCGGTGTTGAAGGAACCGCGGGCACTGACCGTCGGCCCTGCCACCGACAGCACTCTCGCGATGAGATCCTTCGTGGTGGTCTTTCCGCTCGAGCCGGTGACCGCTACCACCGTGCACGTGAGCCGCTCCCTGCGGTACCACGACGCCAAGGCCCCGAGGGCCTGGACGGGATCCTCCACCACGACGCATGGCAGGGGGGTCCCCGCCTCGTCGTGCAGGGGTCGGGCGCACAGGATGAGAACGGCCCCGGCCGCCACCGCTTCCGCCGCGAAGTCATGACCGTCGACGCGCTCGCCCGCCACCGCGACGAACAGCGTGCCGGGAACCACCTGGCGCGAGTCGACCGTCACCGACGTGATGGAGCTCGCCTTCAACGCCTCGTCTGACATGCCCAAGGGTTCACCGGCGACGGCTTCGGCGATGTCAGCCGGTCGCAGAGGTATCACGCACTGCCCCCGGACTCGAGGGCGGCAGCCAACACGACGGCGTCGTCGAATGGCGTCACCACCCCAGCGACCTCCTGCCCTGTCTCGTGGCCCTTGCCGAGCACCATCACGATGTCACCGGGGCGGGCGGACGTGACGGCAACGCTAATGGCCTCGGCCCGATCCTCCACATTGAGCACACTAATTCCTCGATCATGCGCTACGCGCTCGGCGCCACGGACGATCGCCCGTCGGATCACCGCTGGCTCCTCCGACCGAGGGTTGTCATCGGTCACGATGACCACATCTGCTCGTTCGGCGGCAACCTCACCCATCACTTCGCGCTTGCTGGCATCCCGATCTCCGCCCGCACCAAGCACGACGATGAGCCGCCCGGATACCTGCTCTCGGGCAGCCTCGAGAACCCGGGCGATGGCGTCAGGTGTGTGCGCGTAGTCGACGATCCCCCAGATTCCTCGGTCACCGTCCTCGAGACCAACAGCCTTGCCGATCACCTGCATGCGACCGGGAATCGCGGCCTGGCCTATCCCCGCCACTGCAGCGTCGATGCCGACCCCAGAGGCCCGCAGCATCCCGAACGCACAGAGCGCGTTGGCCACATTGAACACACCTGGCAGGGGGACGTGAAGCACCGCTGTCTCTCCGCGGGGACCGGTCACCTGCACGGCATGCCCGGGCCCCGAGCTGCGGACGGCCGAGGCGTGCCAGTCGGCAGCCGGATCCGCAAGCGACCACGTGTACACCGGCACGCTCGCTTCACGCGACAGTCGCCGTCCGTACTCGTCGTCGATTCCCACCACACCCAGTGCGGCGTGCTCGGGAGTGAAGAGTCTCGCCTTCGCCTCGAAGTAGGCGTCCATGTCGGCGTGGTAGTCCAGATGATCCTGACTCATGTTGGTGAAGCCCATGACATCGAATCGGAAGCCGTCGACACGATGCTCGTCGACAGCGATGGAGCTGACTTCCATCACCACCGACTGCACGCCTGCATCGCGCATCGCCCCGAGCGTCGCCTGAAGATCGGGGGCCTCGGGTGTGGTGCGCACCGATCCATGGACTGTGTCGTTGATCCTGGTGCCCACCGTGCCGATCGCACCGCAGGACATTCCGGCAGCGCGCAGTCCCGACTCGACCATGGCGGTCACCGTCGACTTGCCGTTGGTTCCGGTCACGCCGAGGATCTGCAGCGATCGCGCCGGCCACGCGTAGATGGCCGCGGACAGCGGGCCGCTGAGTGCGCGGGGGTGCTCCACCGTGATGACCGGAATCGGAAGTTCGCCACACATGTGCTCACCGGATGCGTCAGTGACGACGGCGACGGCGCCCGCCTCGATCGCCTCGGGAGCGAACCGAGCTCCGTGGGACTGACGACCAGGCAGCGCAAGATAGATGTCTCCCGGCTGCACTGAACCGGAGTGCAGCGCGATCCCTGTGATGAGGATCTGGTCCGAACCCACTGGGATAGAGGCGCCCTGGAGCACGGACGAGCGCAGTGCCCCAAGCCCTGTCGGGCGCGCTTCGGGCCGGAGGACATCCGCCATGGGGTCAGCCTCCCAGAGGAAGGCGTGAAGCCTGGGCTCCCGTGGGGGGAATCTGGCGCGACTGAAGGGCGTAGGTCATGACGCGCTTGAACACGGGGCCGCCGAGCTGACCGCCGTAGCGTCCGACCTTCGGATTCATGAGGAATACGCCCACGACCATCTCCGGAGCGTCAATGGGTGCCATGCCGACGAACGAGGCGACGACACCGCGATAGCAGCCGCACGACTCGTCGAAGGCCTGCGCGGTACCGGTCTTGCCGCCCACGCGGTAACCGGGAACTCCGGCGTTGGGTGCGGTGCCTCCGGGTCCCACGACCGTCTCCAGCATGGCGCGCACCTGCTGCGCGGTCTCTGCCGACACCACGCGCGTGGGCTTGGCAGTCTCAGGCGTCTCGATGGTGCCATCGTCAGCTGTCAGCGTGTCGACGAGGCGGGGGGTGAGGCGCACGCCATCGTTGGCGATCGTGGCGAACACGCTGGCGGCCTGAACGGCGTTGACGCTGAATCCCTGACCGAAGGCAATGGTGGGAAGCGACGTCGACGACCACTGATCTCGTGGGAGCAGGTAGCCAGACGCCTCACCGGGGAATCCCAGCCCTGTGCTCTCCCCGATCCCGAACTTCTTGAGGTACTTCTCCAGCTTGCGTCCGCCGATGCGCTCGGCGGCAAGGATGGTGCCGATGTTGCTGGACTTCGCCATGATTCCCGCAAGGGTGAGATTCAGCGTTCCGTGCGGGGTGTGATCCTGGAAGTCCTCGTCACCGCGCACGAGCTTCGGCGGGATCTTGAACCACGAGTACGCATTGGCCTTGCCCTCGTTGACCACGGCGGCCAGGGTCATGAGCTTGGCCGTCGACCCGGGCTCGAACACCTCCGTCAACGCTCGGTTCCCCAGATCCTTGGCATCCGAAGCGCCGGGATCGTTGGCGTCGAAGGTCGGAACCGTGGCGAGGGCCAGGATGTCGCCGGTCTGGGGATCCATGACGACCACCGTGCCGCTGTCCGATCGCGACGCCTTGACCTGAGCCGCCAAGGTCTCCTGGGCGACGTACTGAATGTCTCGATCGATGGTCAAGGTGATGTCGGTGCCTGACTGGGCCTCCGTCAGGGAGCGGGCTCCGGTCGGGATCGCACCGCCACTCAGCCCTCCTTCGTA
The DNA here is from genome assembly GCA_021741645.1 of Candidatus Nanopelagicales bacterium. Lineage (GTDB taxonomy): Bacteria > Actinomycetota > Actinomycetes > S36-B12 > S36-B12 > UBA10649. Next base: position 38,611 of record JAIOXK010000001.1, on the reverse strand, counting down.
CGACATCTCGCCGGGCGTGCCCGTGAGCTGATCCTCGAACGCGTACTCCAGACCACCGAGGCCCAGTCCCTCGTCTCCGACGAATCCCACGACATTCGCTGCAAGCGTGCCGGAGGGGTAGACGCGGCGAGAGGTCTCCTCGCTGAAGATGCCCGGCAGTCTCAGATCGCGGATCCGATTCCAGATCTCCGGAGTCAGGGACTTCGCGAGGTAGACGAACCTTCGAGTGCCGGTCAGGCGCGTGGCCAGCACGTCGGCGTCAGCACCGAGGATCGGGGCGAGAGCCGCCGCGACTGCTGCAGGGTCGGTGACCAGTGTCTGATCCGCCGTCAGATTGCGTGCCTCCACCGTCACGGCGAGCGGCGCACCGTCGCTGTCGAGAATCGCCCCGCGCTGAGCAGGCAGCGCGAGAACCTTCATGCGCTGGTCGAGGGCCTCAGCGGCGAGGGTCTCTCCGCGCACGGCCTGAATCTCCACCAACCGTCCGGCGAAGATGGTCAGGAGCAGACCCGTGACGAGCAGCAGGATCGTGCCTCGCTTGCGCGGATTCGCCATCCAGATGCCGTGCGTGGCACCACCTCGACCCCCTCGATCGGCACCGCGACCGGCAGCGCCACCGCGGGGTCGATCGTGGTGATGCCCCGGGCGGTGCCCGGGCATGGGGCGCGGGTGCCTTGGCGCACGCGAACGCGTCGTGGGTCCGGTCACGGCACCGGCACCGCCATGAGGCCGGCATCGGCGGACTTCTTCTTGGCCGCCTTCTTGCCGGAGGCACCCGAGTTGGCGGCGAGGTCGTCCGTGACGTCGAGGACGACGGTCTCGTCCCAGAGGTTGTTCTCCGCCAGCGGGTTCTTCGCCTTCTTCGCCTTCACCGCCGCGGCCTCGTTGGCTGCCGCCTGTGCCGCCGCCGCATCAAGACTGGCCGGGTCCACGTCGGGATCGAGTGCGGTGGGCAGGCCGCCCAGAGCATTGTCGACACCCTCAGCGACAGTGGCATCGGCGGGCGTGAGCAGGCGCGGCATCGCAGCGCGCGTTCCCGGAGCAGCCTTGGGCTTGCCCAGCACCTTGCCCGACTGCACGTCGAGGAAGACCGGGTTGGCACTGGGCACCATGCCGAGGTCTCGCGCACGCGACTCCAGCGACTCTGGGGTAGCCAGGGCAGCCACGGCCTCGACCAAGGCCTCCTCCTGCTGCATGAGCTGACTGCGCTCGGCGCGCAGGGCGCTGATGGTGAACGCCCCCTGCGCCAAGGATGTGTTGATGAGGAGAATCGCGAGCATTCCGACGACCAGAGCCCCGGTGACGATCAGGGCGAACAGTCCGCGACTGGCCCGCTCGGGCCGTAGAGGCGACACCATCCGCAGGTGTGGCCGCGTGGACCGGTGACCGCGGGCGCCACGGGTGGCGTACTCGGTGGCGGCATCCTGATCGACCGCGCTCTGCTCCAGAGGCACCGCGCTGTCCTGACGTGCGGCCGCGCTCATGCCGCCTCCCCGATCTTCTGCGCCGCGCGCACCCGCACGGATGCTGCCCGGGGGTTCTCTTCGATCTCTGCGTCGTCGGCGGTCTCTGCACCGCGAGTCAGCAGGCGAAGCCACGGCTGTCGATCCTCGGGAATGAAGGGAAGTCCCGCGGGCACGTCCGGGCGGGCACCCGCCGCGAGCACGTGCTTGACGATCCGGTCCTCAAGCGACTGGTAGGACATGACGACGATGCGACCGCCCACGCTCAATGAAGCCAACGCCGCGGGGATGGCCCGGCGAAGCACGTCCAGCTCGCCGTTGACCTCGATCCGCAGCGCCTGGAAGGTGCGCTTGGCCGGGTTGCCACCCGTGCGTCGCGCCGGTGCCGGAATGCTCGCTCGAATGAGATCCACCAGCCGAGCCGAGGTGGTGAACGGCTCGACCTCGCGCTCCTTGACGATGCGTGCGGCGATCCGGCTGGCGAACTTCTCCTCGCCGTACTGGCGGAGAATGCGGGTCAGGTCCGACGCTGAGTAGCTGTTCAGGATGTCCGCGGCCGTGGGCCCCTCGTGCTGATCCATGCGCATGTCCAGCGGTGCATCCTGGGCGTAGGCGAAGCCGCGATCGGATTCATCGAGCTGCATGGACGAGACTCCAAGGTCGAACAGGATGCCCTGCACGCGCGCAAGCCCAGCGTCAGCGAGCACCTCTGGCAGTTCGTCATAGACGGCATGTACGAGAGTGATGCGCTCAGCGAACGGCGCCAAGCGGATCTGCGAGAGCCGGAGGGCTTCAGTGTCGCGATCCAGACCGACGACGTGAACGTGTGGAAAGCGAAGCAGCGCCTGTTCCGTGTGGCCGCCCAGGCCGAGCGTGGCATCGACGAGCACTGCGCCCGGCTCCTCGAGTGCCGGCGCCAGCAGGGTGAGCACGCGATCGCGCATGACGGGAACGTGGGTAGCGGTCATGGTCACGCCCAGGTGTCCACGAGGGAACCGATGAGGACGAGCACTCCAGCCGTCAGGAGGCCAGCGACACCGACGATGCCGGTAGAGCGGAGAGTCGCTCTGATCGGCTGCTGGTGCTCAGTGTGGCTGCTCATTCTTTCCCCTAGTGAGGTTCGCGGTGGTGAGGTTCTCGGTGGTGAGGGTCCGGGCGGTGTGTCAGCGGCGTGCTCCGTGTCGGTCAGGTCCCCGCCCGCTGTTTCCAGCGGACCCTGGCGCGGGGGAAGTCGCGTCAGGATGCAAGCGAGGAGCGGGAGGAGACCTCACCCCACGGATCTGCATCAGATGCCTGGCAGCACCTCCTCGGACAGGCCCGAGAAGGCGTCCTCCTGAGTGGCCAGGTACGAATTCCACGCCGACGCGTCCCAGATCTCGGCGGTCGTGTTCTTGCCCACGACGACTACGTCACGATCGAGTCCGGCGTACTCGCGCAGAGCAGGGGGCACGGTGATGCGGCCCTGTCGATCGGGAATCTCGTCTGAGGCTCCGGAGAAGAGCACACGCTGGTAGGCCTGCACCTTGGGATTGGATCGGGACGCCTCATTGAGTCGCTCTGCGTAGGCCGCGAACTCTGCCGCCGGCCACACCACGATCGACCGATCCTGGCCCTTGGTCAGTACGAGTCCGCTCGCGAAGCCCTCACGGAATTTGGCCGGCAGGACCAGTCGGCCCTTGTCATCCAGCTTCGGAGTGTGGGTACCGAGGAAGCCGAGAAACATCTCTCACTCCTCCCCGTCTGGCCCCATGGGCCCCCCTGGTTTCTCCAAGTGACGCCACTGTACTCCATTTTCCTCCACCGTCAACCACTCTCCCCTAGGAAATTTGGTCGACTCCTCCACCAACAAACGGGGCGTCCTCCCGGAAATGGGACGTCGCCGTCTCGGAGCTGGTCTGCGAGGGGAACTTGCTGACGGGAGTACGGCCCCGTCGTGACCGATCGCGCCAGGGCAGGACGTAGCCTGCGTTGGTGCCCGTCTCCCGCCCCACCGCCCTCGGTGCCCTGCTGATCGCCACCGCGGCCGCCGTGGCCTCCTGCTCGTCAGGTTCGACCCAGTCCGGCTCTGGCTCGTCGACCCCCTCGCCAAGCGTGTCGGCGAGCTCCGGGTCCGCGAGCGCCGAGTCCCCGGGCACGGGGGCATCTGCCTCGGCCAGCTCTACGCCCACTCCGATGCCCACGCCGGAGCCCGTCTGGCATTCCCCCTTGACCGGCCTGCCGGGCGGCGAACCCGAGCCCGTTCTGGTGGTCAAGCTGGACAACACGCGCAATGCACAGCCCCATGCCGGACTCGTGAACGCAGACGTGGTCTACATCGAGGAGGTGGAGTACGGCATCACCAGACTCGCCGCCGTGTTCTCCTCATCCGTGCCGGACCGCATCGGCCCGGTGCGGTCGGCGCGCATCACCGACATCGATCTGCTGGCCCAGTTCCGAAAGCCGGCATTCGCCTACTCCGGCGCTCAGCGCAAGATGTATCCGGTGATCGACAAGGCTCCCCTGCAGGATGTCTCGCCGCGCCGGGGCGGGGAGGGGTACGCGCGGGACTCCAGCCGCCGAGCCCCCTACAACTACTTCCTTGACGGCGAGGTGGCCCTGCAGCGGGCGCCCAAGGCAAGTCTGTCGCGCGACATCGGGTTCGTCTTCGATGAGGCCGTGCCACCAGGCGGGCGCACGGCGACGGATGCACAGATGAAGTGGGGCTATGCGTCAGCGGGCTTCGAGTACCGGCCCAAGAAGGGCACGTACGCCGTCAGCCTCAATGGCGTCAAGGCCGAGGCTGAGGAGAACAAGGCCGGCCAGCAGGCGGCCACGGTGGTCATCCAGTACGTCGACCAGAACCCCTCCCCCTTCTACGACAAGGGCGGCGGCAGCACCCCACATGCCGAGACCATCGGCAGCGGGCGCGCCGTCGTCCTCAGGGACGGCCTCGGCTGGAAGGTGCAGTGGTCGCGGCCGAGCGCCAAGGAGGGCACCACCTTCACGATGGCAGACGGATCACCGATGGCCTTCAAGCCCGGCCAGGTGTGGGTGGCGCTGCTCAGCAAGGAGCGCAAGGCGACGTTGACCCCATGGACGTGGCCACCGGGCACCGAGCCGAGCGCCAGTGCAACACCGAGCACGACCCCGAGTACGAGCACGACCCCGACGGGGTCACCGTCGGGGTCGAGTGCTGGCTGACTTCTTGAGAGCGTCAGCGCCTACTGGGTGGTGAGGCAGCTGCCGTCGCGGGTGCCGCTGGCGTTCGTGTTCTGCCCTGCAGCCTTGGCTCCCCGGCCCTTGCCCTGGCCTCCACGGCCCGCCTGCTGACCCGTGCCCTGGCCTCCACGGCCCGCCTGCTGACCCGTGCCCACGGCGGTGTCGCCGTCAGCGAGTCGGGTGAAGGCGGCCAGGTGCTTCTCTGAGCCGGCCATCAGGTTGTTGAGAACGGCCTCAATATCGGCGGCCGGGTTGTCGGCGAGTGCCTCCTTCAGGTCGGCAATGTCGAGCTTCTCGATGGCGATGCCCACCTGGGCGGCCTCGGCGAGCGACACGCTGCCCTGCTTGACCAGGTCGTTGTAGAGCTTCTGCAGCGTCGGGTCGTCGAACTCGCCCACCGCATCGCCCACCGTCGGGTCAGTCACGTCGTAGCGGTCAAGGAGCACCCGCATGGCGTCCTGATGGCGCGACTCGGAGTTTGCGATGGAATCGAATTGGCGAGCGGTGTACAGGTCGCCCAGCGTGACGTAGACGTCGTGGGCCAGCTTCTCTTCGGCCACCATCCACTGCAGCATGTCTGCCGTCTCCGCAGACACGGCAGCAGATGCTGGAGTCGCGATGGCCAGCCCCATCGGAACGGCAACGGCGACGCTGGCCCCGAGGGCGATGAGTCGACGGGTTCGAGTGGTGGTCATGGTGTCCTCCTTGGTTCGGTGTGCTGCTTGCACAACTCCTTTCTCCTCCTTGGACATGAGGGCACCATGCGGCAATCGTGAAGGACATGTAAGGACGTCGGAATCACGGCCCAGACATGGCTTTTCCGGGACTAAAGTCCCGGCGAATTCACTGCTTGCAGGCCTGCTCGCCCGTCAATCAGACCGCAGTGCCGCCGGATCTGATGTGCGGAGGTCTGTCTCGATCGCTGCTGGGGACTCGACTCCCTTGGGAGCCTCGACACCCATCTCGTGCATGCGGCGTGCCTGACGCATTGCCTGACGATCGAACGAGCCGACGAATGAGTTGTATCCCTTCACGGCCTGATCGAGTCCGCGTCGCATTCCCTCAAGATGCTCCGAGAGGTTGGCCAGACGCGTGAGCATCTCTGCACCTGCCTGACGGATCTGCTCGGCGTTGTCGGCCATGAGCTGCCGTTGGTAGCCGAAGGCGATCGTGCGCAGCAACGCCAGCATCGTGGTGGGTGTCGCCAGCACCACCTTGCGTTCGAAGGTCCGCTCGAGCAATAGGCCGTCGGCATCCAGCGCCGACGACAGCAAGGACTCCAGGGGAAGGAACATGACGACGAAGTCCGGGCTCTTGGCACCGTCGGAGTACCCCTTGGATGACAGTTCGCGCGCCCGGAGCAGGACATCGGCAGCATGCTTGCGCATGAACTCATCACGCGTGACCTGCTCCTCGGCCGTGCTGGCCTGCCAGTACGCGTCGAAGGGGAACTTGGCATCGATGAGGACCTCGCCCCCGCCGGGCATCATGATCACAATGTCCGGGCGGACGGCCGATTCACCGTCGCGTCGAGTCCCCTGCCGAGTGAAGTGAACTCCCTCGACCAGCCCCGCATGCTGGAGCAGCCCCTCCAGCTGCATCTCACCCCACTGCCCTCGAGTCTGGCCACGAGAGAGGGCGGAGACCAGCTGCTTGGTCGCCCCTTCAAGAGACTGGTACCGCTCCTGAACAGCCGTGATCTGACTGGTCAGGGTGGCTTCCGCGCTGGCGCGGTCGCGACTGGAGGCGTCGGACGCGCGGCGGAGATTCTCCAGACTCTCCCGCACCGGTGTGATGAGGTCGGCCATGCTGGCCCCCGCCGTCACCTGGGCGCGGGCCGCGACCGTCTCAGCACGCGCCACCTGGGTCTCCGCTCGAGCCGTCTCGGTCTCGGCACGCGCCGCCGCGAGCAGTGCCTCGGCCTGGACCGCACGCTCGGACACACGCTGCATTCGACTGCCCGCAAGGATCCACACCACCAGCGCTCCGATGACGAGTCCTGCCACGAGCCCGATGAGGGCCGACACCACAGTCATTGCATCTCCACTCGTTTCGTCACTCGCCTGCACCTGATCCTGCCGCATGGGGCCGACATCACCCCCGACCCTCGCCGCGTGGCAGACTCGACTCCCCTTCTTGGGGTCGAGCCGACTATCGGGGGTGCCATGGACGCGGTCGTGGAGGAGCAGGGCTTCATCGACGACGCCTACGCGCTGCTCGCCAGCCTCCGCGAGCATCTGGCCGAGCGCATGGAGTCCATCGCGCGTGCGCAGTCCACGGGAACCGGCCAGGACCTGCTCGAGCGTCAGGCCCTCTACGACAACCTCTCCCAGCAGCTCGCCGCTGCTGCCGCCGCCGAGCACCGCCTCTGCTTCGGCCGCGTCGATCATGAGGACGGGCGCATTCAGCACATCGGTCGGATCGGCCTCCGCGATGCCGACGGCGAACCCTGCCTGATCGACTGGCGGGCGCCCAATGCGGCGGGCTTCTACCAGGCCACGACGGTCGACCCGATGGGCCTGCGACGGCGACGTCGGATCATCACTCGGGGTCGCGCCGTGACCCATATCGAGGATGAGGATCTCAGCGATCCCACGGCCATCGCTGTCGATGCCGCTGCACGTGCGGTGGATGCTCCTCGTGACGGGCGCATGAGCGACATCATCGCGACGATCGCGGCGGACCAGGACCGCATCGTGCGCAGTCCCCTGAACCAGATCACCGTCGTGCAGGGCGGACCCGGCACCGGCAAGACGGTCGTCGCCCTGCACCGCGCCGCGTGGCTGCTCTACACGCACCGCGAACGCCTAGCCCGCGATGGCGTCCTCATCGTGGGACCGTCGGCTGCCTTCCTGCGCTACATCGATCAGGTGCTCCCCAGTCTGGGCGAGACCGACGTGGTCCTGCTGACACCCGGGCAGCTCTACCCCGGGGTCTCCAGTGATCGGCCCGACGACGCAGCGACCGCCGCCATCAAGGGCGATGTCGTCATGGCCCGCGTGATCGCGAACGCCGTCCGGCTGCGCATTCGCGTGCCGGACCATGATGTGAACATTCGCCTGTCCGACGGCTCACAGGTATCCATCACCGCCGCTCAGCTGGCGGAAGCACGAAAGTCGGTTCCCCGAAACGGGACCTTCCATGCGAATCGGGAGCCCTTCCTCCGTCGCGCCCTCGATCACCTCACGCGAGACCGCGCCCGACGCCGTGGCGAGGATCCGAGCGACCCGGACATTCGCGCGGCCGCCCTGGAGGACCTCGTCGAGGAGCCGGCTGTGCGTCGCGCACTGAATCTCATGTGGCTGCCGATCACGCCCGAGCGCCTCATCCGGCTCCTGCTCTCCGACGAGGACTTCCTCAGCAGGGCGGCTCACGGACTGCTGAGCCCAGCACAGCAGCGCTGCCTGCTGCGCGCTCCGGACGCCCCCTGGACGATCGACGACGCACCCCTGCTCGACGAGGCCGCCGACCGCCTTGGCGAGTTCGTCCGACCCACCGCACCGCGTGAGCGCCCAGACGCTGACTACGCCGAGTTGCACATCGAGGATCCGCACGAGCGCCACCGGCCGTCCACCACTGTGGCCGAGCGAGCGATGGAAGATCGCACCTGGGTCTACGGACATGTCGTCGTGGACGAGGCACAGGAGCTGTCGAGAATGGCGTGGCGTGCTCTCTCGCGGCGGTGCTCCCGTCGGTCGATGACGGTGGTCGGCGACCTGCAGCAGACAGCCCATCCCGCCGGTGCGCGCGACTGGCATGAAGCCCTCGACTGGGCCGGCGACCGGATCGACGTGCATCAGCTCACGGTGACCTACCGGATCACCGAGCAGACGGCCGACACCGCGACCGAGCTCCTCACGCTGGCCGGCGGGGATGCACCCATCCTGCATCCGGTTCGCACCGGAGAGGAGACCGAGATCCTGCAGATTGCCGTCGAGGATCTCGCCGATCTCATCCTGGCGCGCCGGCCTGTCGAGGAGGGGCGGATCGGTGTCGTCGTGCCCGACTCACGAGCCACCGAACTGGCTCGAATGCTGGCCGACGAGGACTCCAGCTTCGGAGTGGGAGCGGACGCGATCGACGCGCCGATCTCCGTGCTCACCGCCCGTGACACCAAGGGCTTGGAGTTCGATCACGTCTTCGTGATCGAACCTGCCGTGATCTCCGAGCAGACGGCTCGGGGCTCGGACATCTACGTGGCCTGCACCCGTGCCACCCAGACGCTCCATCTGGTGTCGCTGCTGCCCTGACCGTTGCCGAATCGTTGCGCTCCATGAGGAACGATCCGCGACTGTCCTCCGTCACACTCGCAGAAGAGAGAACCGGAGGAGTCCCATGCGCACGCGCCGCCTCATCATCACCGCCCTCATCTCCACCGCGATGACCCTCACGCTTGCCAGTTGCGGCTCAGGCGACAGCGTCGCCGAGTACGACATGGCAGCGGGCCCCGAGGCGGCCGTGGCCGAGGCTCCGATGATGGATGAGGCCGTCCGCGCACCAGAGGAGGCGTCCACCGTCGACTCCATGCAGGAGCGCTCCATCATTCGTCGGGCCTACGTCTCACTCCGGGTGGAGGCCGTCTCCGAGTCCGTCGCCGACATTCGGGCTCTGGTCAGCTCCTATGACGGTGTCATCGCAGCAGAGAACGTCTCGGGGGCCGATGCCGATCGCTATGCCACCGTCACCGCCCAGATTCCCGCCGACGCACTGGACGCCTTCCTCCCCGACGTCACGGCACTCGGCGACGTCGAGTCCATGGATATCTCAAGCGAGGACGTCACCACGCAGGTCATCGATCTCGATGCGCGCATCGCGGCACTGCAGACGAGCATCGAGCGACTGACCCAACTGCTCACCGACGCCGATCGGGTTGAGGATCTGATCGCCGTCGAGAGTGAGCTGGCTCGGCGGCAGGCGGATCTTGACTCCCTGACGTCACAGCGCGCCTGGCTGTCCGATCAGGTGGCGATGTCGACCGTCACCATCAGCCTGTCCCCGATCACCCGAGTCGCTGACGTGGAGACCCCGGGCTTCCTGTCCGGCCTCGCCAGTGGGTGGTCTGCGCTCGTGGCACTGGTCGGGTTCGGATTCACCGCGCTCGGATTCCTGCTGCCCTTCATCCTGATCGCCCTCGTTGTCGCGGTGCCGGTGACGGTACTGCTCGTGCGCCGCTCCCGACGTCGCCGTAAGGTCGAGGAATGGGCAGGCTCCGAACACGGCGACGACTCGTCGGCCTGATCGCCCTCATCATCGGGGTGGTGGTCGTCGCCACGGCAGTGGGTCTGGCGCGAACATCAACGTCGGTGCCCGCCCCCGAGGCGATGACGATCGTGGGCGGCCCAACCTCGGGAACTGATGCCGACCCGGTGACCCTTGACGCCGACCTATATCGCCCGACCACACTGGGACCCGACGAGACCGCGCCTGCGGTGATCGTGGCCCACGGATTCGGCGGCAGCAAGGACTCGGTGGCGCAGGAGGCCGCCGCCCTCGCCGAGGCCGGCTTCGTCGTCCTGGCCTACTCCGCCCGAGGCTTCGGCGAATCGGCCGGCTCCATCTCCATGAACTCCCCCGACTTCGAAGTTGCCGATGCCTCAGCCGCCATCGACACGCTGGCAGCGCTCCCCGGTGTACGCCTCGACGGCGTCGGCGACCCGGTGGTGGGCATCGCAGGCGGCTCCTACGGCGGTGCCCTCGCCCTGCTGACCGCTGGCTACGACCCGCGCGTCGATGCGGTTGCTGCAGACATCACCTGGAACAGTCTCGAGTCGTCCCTCTTCGGCCAGAGCGCCTTGGGCTCCGACACGAGGGGTGTCTACAAGGAGCTCTGGTCGGGCCTGTTCTTCAGCTCCGGCCTCACTCTGCGCGACGGAACGGTGACCGAGTGCGGGCGCTTCACCCCCGACTGGTGTCGCGCCTACACCGAGGCGGCCGTGGACGGAACGGTGAGCCCGGAGGGTTCGGCTCTGATGTGGCGGTCCTCGCCCGGCAGCGTCACCGATCGCATCACGGCGCCCACTCTTCTCGGCGGCGGGCAGGCCGACTCCCTGTTCCCGCTGAATGAGACGAACGCCAACGCCGAGCAGATCATGGAAGCCAACCCTGATGTCCCCGTCGAGGTCGTGTGGCATGCCGGAGGCCATGACGGTGGCCTCGCCGATCCCGTCGCCGTGACCGAACAACTCCGCGAGATGACGATCGGGTGGTTCCAGACCTATCTCGGGAGCCGGGCAGCACAGGAGCAGACGCCACGTCCTGGCTTCGAGTACGCCCTCACCGAGGGCTCAGCCCTCAGCGACCGAGCGGCCGGGACCTTCGAGACCTTCTCGTCACCCACCTACCCGGGCATCCGAGGCGACGAGCGTGCGGAGATCGCGATTGCCGGACCCCCGCAGCAGATCCTCGCACCGGCGGGCGGAATTCCAGCGGCCTTCTCCTCCGTGCCTGGCCTCGGCGGGGTCGGCGCACTGCTCGGGCAGTTCGGAGGCGTGATGGGCGGAGCCCAGCAGACAGCCACCTTCCTGAGTGAGCCGCTCACCTCGACGATCACGACCGTCGGCTCGCCGACCGCCCGGCTTCGCATCGCGGTCGATCGTCCGGTCGACGAGGTTGCCCTGTTTGCCGCGGTTCGCATCATCGACGATCAAGGCCGCTCCCAACTTCCGGCCAGCCTCGTCTCCCCCTTGCGCCTGACCGATCTCGGAACCGAGCCCGTCGTTGTCGACATCGAGCTCCCGACGATCGTCGCGAACGCCCCTGCCGGGACCCGACTGGCGGTCACCGTCACCACGACCGATCAGGCCTACCGCCTGCCGTCTGGTCCTGCGATCTACACGGTCTCGCTCGTGGAGGGTGCAGGTTCCCTGGCAGGCGATGCCGGCGCGTCCCCCGTCCTTGTCGTCCCCACCGTGGCGTCCACGCCGATCAGCAGCTCCTGGCCGGTGTGGATCTGGCCGGTGCTCGCGATCGCCGTTCTGGTGCTGCTCGCTCTCGTTCTGGTTCTGACGCGTCCGCGCCCCGGTCAAGCGCCTCGCGACGGTGGCCCACCGGTGATCGTCACCGGACTCGCCAAGGAGTACCCCGGTGGTGTCCGTGCCGTCGACAGCGTCGACTTCACGGTGCCCCGCGGTGTCGTACTGGGGCTTCTCGGACCCAATGGCGCAGGAAAGAGCACCACCATGCGCATGATGATGGGCCTGATCACGCCGACCGCCGGCAGCGTCGAGGTGTTCGGGGAGCAGATTCGCCCGGGCGCAGCCGCGCTCTCCAGAGTCGGCTGCTTCATCGAGGGACCCGGCCTGCTCCCGCACCTGTCAGGCCGACAGAACCTGGATCTCTTCTGGCGCGCCTCGGGCAGATCCGGAGACCCGCACCTGGCCGAAGTCCTCACCATCGCCGGACTTGGATCGGCGATAGATCGTCGCGTGCGCACCTACAGCCAGGGCATGCGCCAGCGACTTGGCATCGCGCAGGCCATGCTGGGCATGCCAGACCTGCTGCTGCTCGACGAGCCCACCAACGGCCTGGACCCGCCGCAGATCAAGGAGATGCGGGAGGTCCTCCGGGCCTATGCCCAGGACGGACGCACCGTCATCGTCTCCTCGCACCTGCTCAGTGAGGTGGAGCAGACCTGCAGCATCGTCGTGGTGATGGGTGGCGGTCGCGTGATCGCCCAGGGCGAAGTTGAGGTTCTCCTGCGTGAGCATCACGGACGACGCCTGGAGGACGTCTTCCTCGACCTGGTCGGCGAAGGGCATCAGGTGACGACATGACCCCATTGACCGAAGCAACGCCCGGCTACTCGGCGCGAAGGACTCTGTCGGTTCGCGTCGAGCTGGTTCGACAGCTGCGCAGACGCCGAACGCTCATCGCGTTCGCGGTCGGCATCGCGCTGCCACTCATCGTGGTCGCAGCCGTCAAGCTGGGGCCGTCCTCGTCCGGTGGCGGCGGCGGTTTCGGTGACGGCGACCTGGACCTCGTGGGCCTGGCCACCTCGGGAGCGTGGAACTTCGCGCTCACCATGCTGTTCTTCGGCTCGGGGTTCTTGCTGACGATCATCGCGGCGATGTTCCTCGGCGACAGCGTGGCGAGTGAGGCATCGTGGTCGACCCTGCGCTACCTGCTGGCTGCGCCCGTTCCGCGTCGACGGCTCCTCTTCGCCAAGGCCGCGGTCGGCCTGATCCTGACCGCTTCCACCTTGGTGATCCTCGTGGCCGCATCGTGGATCATCGGCGCCCTTGCCTTCGGCACCAGCCCGCTCACGAGTCCGCTCGGCGGCTCCTTCGACGTCACCGAATCGTGGGGGCGCATCGGCATCGTCACCGGCTACATCATGATTGTGCTGCTCATTCCCGCCGGACTGGCGTTCTTGATGAGCGTGCTGACAGACGTCCCGCTCGGCGCGGTGGGCGCGGCGGTCGTCATCGTCATCGTCGTCAACATCCTCGACGCCATCGAAGCGCTCGGAAGCATCCGCACGTTCCTGCCCGGGGAGTACTCCAACGCCTGGGTGGGTGCGCTCAACGCCACCATCGATTGGGACACGATGGCACGCGGCGTCGCCTACAGCCTCATCGCGTTCGGACTCTTCGCCCTGATTGCCACCCTGCGATTCGACCGCAAGGACATCACCAGCTGATCGGTAGATCAGCCGTAGGTGCAGGCCACCACGACGTCGCCCTCGGTCTCAAACGTGAATCGGTCGAGGCGGTAGTCCATGGTGACCGCCTGCGGCTCGCCGTCGATCGTCCCGACCCGTGCGGTGTAGCCGTTCTCCTCCGCGAGGGCCGTCGCCTCGGCCGAAGTCAGCCCATCGGCGATCATCTGATCGCAGAGCGCGAGCATCGCCGGATCCTGTCCTGCCTCCATGTCTGCTCCCTCATTGCCTGAGTCCTGCGGCATCGACGCATCCGAGGAGGAGCATCCGCTGAGCAGCGCCAGCGCAGCCACCGCTGCTCCCATGATGACAACGGGCTTATGCGTGCGCTTCATCGCCATTACCTCCTCGTTCGGCGCGGAGATCTTCCGCGCCGTCGCCTTGCTTGAGCCAGGGAATCCCCACGACCCAGTCGTAGATCACACTCGTGCGCAGCACCATGTCCTGGACGGACCGATTGCGGCGACTCAGGGCCACCCAGATCAGTCCGATCGGGAAAATCGTGCAGAACAGTGCCCGAGCAAGCGACAGGAACCATCCTGGGTGCGCACCCTTGCGATTTACGACGCGCAGCCCCATCACCAGGTTCCCGACTGTGCGCCCGGAGAGCGCCCAGAAGGCGGTCCAGTACAGGACGTTCAGCACGTAGCCGTAAGCCACCATCGCCACGGCTGGCGGGATGCGTGTCTGGCGATCGGCGGCCGCCTCGACGGATGCCGTCAGATTGCCGGTATTGGTCGGGTCGATGATGAAGGACAGCATCCACAGGGCCGCGATGGTCGCCAGCACAGCGGCGAAGATGAGCACAACATCGATGATCGCCGCCACCGCGCGGCTGACGAGCCCCGCGCGTTCGCCCTGGAATCTCACGGCGTCGGTCGGCAGTGCAGGCACGTTGCGATCAGCGACAAATCCGTGCAGCTGAGCGGCACGGTATTCGCGGAAGGTCGTCACGACTCCTCCCCCGGGTCGGCTGCCTTTGCCTCTTTACTCACACGATCAAGGGATTCCGGCTCGCCAGGAGCATCGAGATCGCGCCCTCGTCGCCGAATGACTCGATCGATGATTCCCGCCAGCAGCAGATCGGCTCCGACGCCCTGCCGGCGAACTGAGTCGAGCGCCTCCCCCGCCACACCCGTGGTCGAGTCGCGGATGATCTGCGGCAGGTCGATCTCATCGATCACGTAGTCCGCAATCGGGATGATCGGGACGCGGTCGATCACCGCCTCGATGTCAGCCGCTCCCACGATGGCGTCGATGTCGACCCGGTCGAGGACGAGCTGCGTCAGGTCCATGCCGTCGAGGGTCGACTCCACCACGCGGGTGAGGTTGACCCGATCGATCACCAGATCGGTGAGGTCGAGCCGGTCGATCACCGCATCAGCGATCATGGGCACGGCTCGATCGAGGGCGGTGTTGACGGCCGACGTGACGGTCTGCCCGACCAGTGCCGCCATCGTCGTCGCGGTGTAGGTCGCGAGTCCGACGCTGCTGGTGAAGATCTCGCGGATCGCCTCGACCGGATCGGGGACGCTGGGCTCGGCCGCGCGCGTGACAAGGACGACCTCGGCGACCTCGTACTCGCGCGCGTCTGAACTCATGGCGTCATCCTGACCGGACTCATAGCGTCATCCTGACTGAGTGGACGGGACTTGTCAGCCCTCGGCCTGCATGGGACCAGTCTTGGCCTCGGGGAAGTAGTCCTGGCCGATGCCACTCGTGCGCTTGGGGACCATCACCGAGCGGAACCATGAGACGATCTCGTCGCCGTCCTGATTCAGGCCGCGCGTCTTCATGCGGATGATTCCCATCTCCGGCCGGGACGAGCTCTCCCGCTTCTCAAGGCAGATGCTCTCGGCATAGATCGTGTCGCCGATGTAGACGGGGTGGGTGAGCTTGATGTCCGTCCACCCGAGGTTTGCTACCGCGTTCTGGCTCATGTCGATGACCGACAGACCCAGCACCAGCGCCACGGTGAGACCGGAGTTCACGATGATGCGGCCCTGCGTGATCGGGTTGGACTCGGCCAGGTGCGCGTTGAAGTGATTCTGGTTCGTATTGCAGGTCAGCAGCGTGAACCACGTGGAGTCGGCCTCGCTGATGGTGCGGCCGAACGGGTGCTGGTAGACCGTGCCGGTCTCGAAGTCCTCGAAGAAGCGACCGAGCTGGGCAGGAATGACGGGGGGTGTGGAATCTGAAGTCATGAGTGCATCCTGCCGGAGACGACAGAATGCGCAGGCTCGGGGTCAGCCCAGATGTCAGGTCGGGCGCTCAGGTGCGGCGCTCAGGTATGCGGAGGTGCTACTGGCCGTCTTCAGAACGACGACGCCAGCGATCCTCCATGCGATTCATGAAGCCCGAGCCCTGATCGTTGGCCGACGGGGCCTTCCCCTGAGGGGCTGCTCCCTCGGCGCCCTCCGCCGCGGGAGCGTCACCGCGGGTCTGGAAGGCAGAGTAGATCGCAACACAGCCGAACAGCATGGCCACGAAGCCGACGACGCCGAGTGCGATGACGGTGGTGGCCACGCCGGCGACCAAGAGTCCGAGTCCGGCAAGCAGGGCGAGCACGCCGAGCGCCGCCCGCCCGCGGGAGGCCTTGACCGCACGTGCGGACCGAAGACTGGTGGCGAACTTGGGGTCCTCGGCGTAGAGGGCCTGCTCCATCTGCTCGAGCAGACGCTGCTCATGCTCAGACAGTGGCATGAGGTACCCCTTTCCTGTGGACCCCGACTGGGATCAATGACGCATGGTGCTGCTCCAAGGATAAGCACGATCGGCCCGGAGCGAAACCCGCACCCCGCCTATTTGGCCGATCAATGTGGCCGAACGCTGCGCCGGTCATCCCTCTGGGGGCTCCACGAGGCGGGCCGCCCGGACAGCATCGGCCCCGAAACGAGCCCGGAGCGCGTCCACGGCCACCTCGGCCTCTCGCCGCCCCCCATCGTCCTCCCCGAGCAGCAACTGCCGCGGCGCCTCCTCGGTGGAGGCCAGCCCCTCCACTCGGACACCGACGAGGCGGACCCGCACCCGCTCAAGTCCCAGGGCGTCATAGAGGTGGCGGACGGTCTCGTAGATCTCACGGCCGACGTCGGTGGGGCTGGTGAGGGTGCGCGACCGGGTGAGGGTGGTGAAGTCGGCGAACCGGACCTTGACGGACACCGTGCGCCCCACCTGCCCGGACCGGCGCAGGCGTCCGGCGACCTGGTCGGAGAGCTTGAGCAGGTGAGCATGGATGAGTTCGGGGTCGTCGATGTCGTGGGCGAAGGTCTCCTCGTTGCCGATGCTCTTCTCGTGCTCGTCTGGTCGCACGGGTCGGGCATCTCGCCCCCAGGACAGTTCGTGCAGATGCCTGCCTGCGGCGGTTCCCAGCGCGCGCTCGAGAGTCGATGCGGAGGTATGGGCGATATCGCCGACGGTGCGAAGGCCCAGCCGCAGGAGCTGCTCCTCGGTCTTCTCCCCTACGCCCCACAGTGCTCCGACGGGTAGCGGGTGCAGGAAGTCGATGACCCGGTCGGCCGGGACCACGAGCATGCCGTCGGGCTTGGCCCGAGTGGACGCGAGCTTGGCGACGAACTTGGTGCTCGCCACCCCCACCGAGCAGGTGATCTGCTGCTCGTCCTCCACGCGTGCGCGAATCAGTTCCGCGATGCGCGTGGGCGGCCCGAGGCGACGCAGGGCACCGGAGACGTCGAGGAAGGCCTCGTCGAGGCTCAGCGGCTCGACGAGCGGGGTCACCGAGTTGAACAGGGCCATCACGCCTCGGCTGACATCGGCGTACTGCTGATGATCCGGTTCGAGGATCCGCGCCTGCGGTGCAAGGCGACGAGCCCGCGACATCGGCATCGCGGAGTGAATCCCCAGCGCGCGGGCCTCATAGGTGGCCGACAGGACGACTCCGCGGGATCCGCCCCCGCCCACGATGACCGGCGTTCCCTGCAGCTCCGGACGATCGCGCAGGGAGACCGATGCATAGAAGGCGTCCATGTCGACATGCAGGATCGTGCAGCCGGCATCGCCTCCGGTGAAGGTCAGACGCCCGGCCGGTCGGCGGACTTGGCTGCGGCTCACGGGGCTATTCTCCCGCTGCTGCCCGGACTGGCGTGCCAGAGCGCGGGAACAGTGGCCCGAACCGGTCCGGAGATGTCGGCGGGCTTGACGTCGGCGTAAGGGGACTGCCGGAATCCGCTGGAATGGACCAGCACCCGACGGCGGCTCGAGCCGGACTGCCCGTTCTCCTGCCCGCTCTCGTGCCCGTCATCAGGCACGCCCCCTGCCACCATGTCCGACACCGCCGCGCTGCCCCCATGCAGCCACGCGTGCCGGATCTCCCCGAGTTCCCAGCATCCGGTGGCTCGGATCGACACCCCGCGAGGTCCGGTGCGGCGCAGTTCTCCACGAACGAGCAGCAGCCAGGAGGAGAACACCGTGCCTGCGTAGGCCGCCTGAACATCCTCGAAGAAGGCCGCATCGAGTGGGCCGGTGGAATCATCGAGGGTCAGGAAGATGACGCGACGGCCACTGCGCACGGGCGGCGTCTGGACGGCCACCTTGACTCCCGCGACGAAGACCTCGCTGCGCGAGCGCTGACGGACGAGATCGCGCGACTGCACCAGCCGCATCCCCTCTCGCTGCAGATGGTCGAGCATGGGTCGGTGAAAGTCCACGACGTGCCGGCTCACGTCCATGCCCAGGACATCGAGTTCCGCCTGCACCTGCTCGGCAGAGGTCATCTCCGGCAGACCGGACGGGGATGCCGGTGCCGTCTCGAGACCAAGGGAGAGCTGAGCGTGCTGCACCGGGGCGCGGTTGCCCGCGCGGCCAACCGCACGAGCACCTGCACGAGCACCTGCACGGCCCCTAGCGGTACGTCCGGAGCCTCGAGTCCAGCGCTCGAGGTCAGCGACCTGAAGAAGCAGGTCACGTCGAGTCAGCTGACCACGCATGCGCACCTGCACCGGGACATCGAGGTGATACATCGCGTCGAACGCGCCCGCCACGATGAGCCGCTCAGCGGTCGGCCGGGACAGACCGCCGCGCTCCCATGCCTCCGACAGTGATGCGTAGGGACGGCCAGCGATGACTCCTGCCACCTCCTGCTCGCTGATGCCCTTCACATCGGTCAGCGGGACACGGATGCCGAACTCGCCCTGCTCGCTGCGCTGGACCGACTCCACCCGATACACATCCTCGGATCGGTTGATGTCCAGCCCGAGAACCGACACCCCGTGGTTGCGAGCATCGTCGAGGATGAGTCGCTTGGGATACATGCCCGGATCGTGGGTCAGGATGCCGGAGTAGAAGGCGGCCGGATGGTGCGTCTTCAACCAGGCGGACTGGTAGGTCGGCAGCGCGAACGCCGCCGCGTGCGCCTTGCAGAACCCGAAGGAGGCGAACGCCCGGAGCACATCCCACACCTGCTCCACCACCGCGAGCGCATATCCGCGCCGCAGCGCAGCGGGATAGAACCAGGCCCTGATGTCGTCCTGCCCCTCCGGACTGCCGAGCGCACGACGAGTCTCATCCGCCTCTGCCAGCGAGCAGCCGGTCATGGTGGCGACGATCCGCAGCACCTGCTCGTGGAAGACCACGACGCCGTAGGTCTCCTCCAGTGCAGGCCGTAGATCATCGTGCAGGTAGGTCGCCTGATTCCAGCCCTGACGGGCACGCAGGAAGGGGGTGATCATGTCGGACTTCACCGGGCCGGGACGAAACAGCGAGATGTCGATGATGAGGTCGTCGAAGGTCTCGGGTGCGAACTTGCCGATCAGCTCTCGCTGCCCGGGCGATTCGATCTGGAAGCAGCCGAGCGTCCGGGTCGACTGGATCAGCTCGAAGGTCTGCGGATCATCCAGCGGCTGCGCATCGAGGTCGACGGACTCTCCGCTGACGCGCACGATCTCCGACACGGCATGGGCCATGGAGGACTGCATGCGCACCCCGAGCACATCGAGCTTCAGCAGCCCCATCTCCTCGACATCGTCCTTGTCGAAATGACTCATCGGAAAGCCTGCCGCGCTCCCCTCGACGGGTGTGCGGTCCAGCAGGGATGCGTCAGACAGCACGATCCCGCAGGGATGGAGAGCGATATGCCGTGGCAGGCCGTCGAGACGCTCAACGAGGTCAAGGAACGAATCGAGATGGCCGCGGGCCGCAAGTCGACCGAAGCTCGAGTCACGCAACTCCGGAAGATCGGCCAGGGCGTCGCGGGCATTGCGGGCGCGGATATGCGGGAAGGACTTCGCGAATGCGTCGATCTCCCCCGCGGGCATGCCCAGAGCCGTGCCGACGTCACGCACCGCGTGCCGGACGCGGTAGGTCTCCATCATCGAGACGGCGGCGGTCCGCTCGGACCCGAAGCGTTCGAAGATCCAGTGATAGATCTCCTCGCGCCGCGCCGACTCCACATCGATGTCGATGTCCGGCAGTGCCCGGCGCAGCGGTGACAAGAAGCGCTCCATCAGCAGGCCGTGGCGCAGCGGATCGACTCCGGAGATGCCGAGCAGATGGGTGACCAGACTCCCCGCCCCGGATCCTCGCGCGGCGACGCGGACTCCCCGCTCGCGAATCAGCTGCACCACCTCTGCGACTGTGAGGAAGTAGCCGGCGAAGGCCAGGTGCTCGATGGTGCGCATCTCCTCGTCGAGTCGCAGGCGCGCGGCACGCTGGTCGGTCGAGGTCGAGTAGCGACCCGGGATGGCCTCCTCGCAGCGCGACCGCAGCAGCACCGTGGCACGCGCATTCGCCTCCGCTGCAGGCACGGGAGTGCGAAGCAGCACGTCGAGCTCGGGGACGAACACCTCCCCGAGGCCGAGGTCGGCCTGCGGGTCAAGGACGCAGAACTCCGCGAGGCGCTGCGTGTCAGCGAGCAGTCGATGACCGCTGCGCTCACCTGCCGCCTGGGCGATCTCGTCAGCCAAGGCCTCCATCTGCCGGGTGTCCTTCAAAAAGGCCTCACCCGTATCGGGGTCGATATGCCGGGAGTCGAGTGGGACCAGACGCCGTGCGGAGTCGAGCACGTCAGCCACGCGCGCATCACCGGGCTCGAGATACCGGACGGCATTGGTGAGCACCGCTGGCACGCGCTCGTCACGGGCCCAGGCCAGCATCGCGCCAGCGGTGCGAGTGGAGTGCCGATGACGTCCCTCACGACGATGCGAGGTGATCGCGACACCCAGACGTCGACCGAAGATCGCCCGCCACGGTCGGATCGCACTCGCGGCCCGATGGGCACGCTGAGTGGCGATCAACTCGCCGAGCTCGGACTCGGCCGGCAGCAGCGCCACCAGCCCCTCCTGGTGTTCGCGCATGGCCGCCCAGGTCAGCCACGGGGTTCCCCGCTCCGTGTGCTCACCCAGATGAGCGGCTGAGACCATGCGGCACAGCGAGGCCCAGCCCTGAGCTCCCGCAGCAAGAAGCAGCACCCGTGGACGACTCTGGTCCAGCCATCGGCCACCGTGCGCAGGCGTGCGTCGACGCCCGGCGACGGGATCCGTAGGGGTGGTCGCCTCGACGGCCATGTCGACACCAATGACTGGATGGACTCCCGCCTCCTGGCAGGCCAAGGCCCAGCGCACCGCGCCGTAGAGCCCGTCCCGGTCGGTCAGGCCGACAATCGACTGACCCAGTTCAGCCGCGCGCTGCACGAGTGCATGGGGCTGGGCTGTGCCGTACTTCAGGGAGAAGGCAGAGGACACCTGCAGATGGCTGAAAGTCATGACGGCAGATCAGAGGTGACGATGAGTCGTTCGCTGGAGAGCAGCCACTAGCCCACGTGCAGCAGAGTGCTGCCCAGAACTGTCTGTTCGGGAATACCCAGCAGGTCGCACACGCGGGAGATAAACGTGCCAGCGTCGCGCACGAGGTCATCAGCCTCGCGTACGGAGACACAGGAGATGCCTGCCTCGGCAGAGGCACGCTTGCGGGAACCGGCGGCGAAGAAGGTCGCCCACTCCCCCAGCTCTGGGGCGCAGCGCGGCAGCAGCACCCACACGCTGACCACGCGCGATCGAGTGCCCGCCGGTCGACCGCGAGCCGCGAGGACTGCCGCCGCGGCTCGGAGCGCCGCAAGATGGGCCGCCGCGTAGCGCTCATGCGCACTCGCGGCGAGACTCGCCTCGGCGAGACTGCGGCGCGCGGAAGCGACGAGCTCCTCAGCGGCGCGCGGCACCAGTGGACGGAGAGGGGTCGAGACAGACATAGGGACCTCCATGGACGACATCGACAGAGCCGGAAGCGACAGATCCAGAAACGACAGAGCCGAGAACGGATCGATCAGGAACAGGTGGGTTGGTTCGTCGGACAGGGATCCTCAGTCGAGGACTCGCACCAAGTGCCACGTATCGACATCGGGGGTGTCGTGCGTCCGGGAAATCCGACGCAACTCGTATACGCCCCTGCTGCCGGCACGTTCTGCCGCCTCGACCCGCCAGATCTGACACTGACCACTCGCCCCAGTGGCAAGGAGGGACCCTCGCCACCACGGCACTGCCTCGACCCAGCTCGCGATCACGCCACACACCACATATCTGCGACCCCGCCAGCGGAAGTGCACTGGCGCCCCGGCAGCGTTGGCGACCGCTTCGACCCGTTCAGACCGGTAGAGATGAGCCACGGCCACCTCCGCCCGATCCTCGGTCGCCGGGACGGGGTCGAGGCGTCCCGGCAACCGAGGCGGTGCCCGAGAACCAGCCGCGAATCCGGACCTCGGAACCTTGGTGTTCGAACACTTGTTCGAACACAGGGAACGCTAGCCCCGCCCCCTGACAGTCGTCAACCCCGACTGGTCCGCGGACCATGGATGTCGCATTTCCCCCAGGCCGGCATGGTTGGCTGTGCCCCGTGATCTGGGCCCGTGACCTCACGAAGTCGTACGCCACCAAGACCTCCGGCGATGTCCTCGCGGTGGACAGCATCGACCTCGAGGTGGGGCCCGGGGAGTCCTTCGGCATCCTCGGGGCCAACGGGGCCGGCAAGTCCACCACCATGCGCATGATCGGGGCGACCCTGCAGCGCACCTCCGGCGAACTGACGATCCTCGGTCACGATCCCCAGCACGAGGGCCCTCTGATTCGCGCACATCTGGGCGTGGTCCCCCAGCAGGACACCCTGGACACAGATCTGACGGTGCGCGAGAACATCTACGTGTACGGCCGCTACTTCGGCCTGTCCCGAGCCGAACTACAGCCACGGGTCGACGACCTGCTGGACTTCGCTCAGCTGCAGGACAAGCGCGATGCCAAGGTCGACTCCCTCAGCGGCGGCATGAAGCGCCGCCTCACCATCGCCAGGAGTCTGGTCAACGAGCCGAGCCTGCTGCTGCTCGACGAGCCGACCACGGGTCTGGATCCGCAGGCCCGTCACCTCCTGTGGGACCGCCTCTTCCGCCTGCGCGAGACGGGCGTGACCCTCGTACTCACCACGCACTACATGGATGAGGCCGAGCAGTTGTGCGAACGACTCGTCGTGATGGATGCCGGGCGCATCGTGGCCGAGGGGTCACCTGCCCACCTGATTCGCACCCATGCCGGGCGCGAGGTGGTCGAGGTGCGGTTCGGCGCTCAGCGCAGCAACGAGGTGGTTCCTCACCTTGCCGGCATCGGCCAGCGCACCGAGGTGCTCCCCGACCGCATCCTGCTCTACACCGAGGCAGGCGAAGCCGATCTGCACGAGATTGTGGCTCGCGGACTCACTCCCACGACAGCACTGGTGCGACGCGCCTCCTTGGAGGACGTCTTCCTCCGCCTGACCGGTCGCACCCTGGTCGACGAGTGAGCATTCTCGCTGTCGGCTCACGCAGAGTGGCCGAGTCGCGTCTGCGCAACATGTGGCGGTGGCGCAACGCCATCATCACCTTCGGCATCGGAAACCCCGTGCTCTACCTGATTGCCGTCGGCCTTGGCGTCGGCTCCCTCGTCGAGGAAAGCATGCCCGGGGGCATTGACGGGATCCCCTACCTCGCCTTCATCGCGCCCGCGCTCATCATCACTGCTGCCATGCAGGCCGGACAGGATGAGGTCGTGTTCCCGACCCTGGCCGGGTTCATCTGGACCAAGACCTTCTATGCGATGCGAGCGACCTCGCTCACCGGCGCCCAGATCGCGGAAGGAGTGCTCTTCGCCGCCTTCGGCAGGATCGTGCTCACCAGCGTGGTCTACGGGCTCGTCCTCCTCCTGTTCGGAGCCGTCAGCATCAGCGGAGCACTGGGGGTCACTGCACTGGCCATCCTCACCGGAACCTGCTGGGCGGCCACGATGCAGGCCATCGCCGCCAGCGTGCACGATGACGGAGGCTTCCTCTCGCTGGCCGGTCGAGTGATCATCATGCCGATGTTCCTTTTCTCCGGAACGTTCTATCCGCTCTCGGCCCTCCCTCTGGCCGTTCAGTGGATCGGCTGGATCTCACCACTGTGGCACGCCACCGAACTCGGACGATGGCTGTCATACGGCGCACCGACCCCCCTCTGGCAGGTGTGCGTGAGTGTCGCGTACCTGATGGTTCTCGGTGTCGGTGGCGTCGTCCTCGCGCGTCGCCGCTTCGAACGGCGGCTGACCTCATGATCCTGCAGGCCCTCACCTCGACAACCGCCGTCGCGATCGCCCAACGACGCGCCGGGCTCGCAGATGCGGGTATTCGATCGGGTCGAGCGCGCATGCTTCTTCTGCGCAACACCCTGGCCCTGCGCACCAGCAACGCATTGGCCTTCCTCACCGGATTCGTCGAGCCGGTGCTCTTTCTCGTTGCATTCGGATACGGAGTCGGCGCCCTCATCGGCGATGTGAGCGACGGCGAGCAGAGTGTTTCCTACGCCGCCTTCATCGCACCGGCCCTCCTGGCGGCCAGCGCCATGAACGGCGCCATCTATGACTCGACGTTCAACGTGTACTTCAAAATGCACTTCCAGCGCGTCTATCAGGCGATGATGTCGACTTCGCTGGGTCCGTTGGACGTGGCGCTCGGCGAGATCGGCTGGGCCATGATCCGCGGGGCCTCGTATGCCGTGGGCTTCCTCGTCGTCGCGACCCTGTTCGGCCTGACCACCACCTGGTGGTCGCTCCTGCTGATTCCCGCGGCAATGCTCATCGCCTTCGCTTTCGCCGCGATCGGAATGTCCCTCACGTCATTGATGACGAGTTTTCAGCAGCTCAACTGGCTGCAGTTCTGGATGCTGCCGCTCTTCCTGTTCTCCGGGACCTTCTATCCGATCACCGCCTACCCCGACTGGCTGCAGGTCATCGTGCAGGCCACACCGCTGTGGCAGGGCATTGCCATGACGAGGAGTCTCGCCTTCGGGGTGATCGATATGGCACTGATGGGCCACGTTCTCTATTTCATGGTGATCGGCGCGTTAGGACTACTTGCCACCACTCGACGACTCAACGCCCTATTCCTCCGCTGATTGACACGGTCACGCGTCCGAACCTCAACGCGCCACCGACTACTCCACGGTGACGTCGACGAATGACCCCTGCCACGAGATGTCCTGGACACGAGCAGCCTTGGTGAAGTCCACCTTGGACAGGTCAACGGAGTACACCGTGGGGTCCGTGACCGTGCGGTACGAGTAGCGCAGGCCGGTCAGGTTCGCGATGGAGTCCCAGACCGTGACCTCGTCCGAGAATCCGCCCTTCGGCGCCGGCTCACGGATGATCCCGGGCGTGATGTCGAGCGTGTTGAGGATGTGCAGCGCCGTGATCTCCGCATCGTGCGAATCCTTCGGCTGATCGCTGAGGGTGATCTGCGTGGCGGCGCGCACGAACCGTCCGGGCGGGGTGTAGTCGCCGGGCAGGCCCATGAGCCCTTGACCCTGACCAAGAGCGGTGACGGTCATCTGACCGACCTTCACCGGACCGGGAACCTCAGCAGAAAGCCCCACGTAGTTCGACAGGTTGATCAGGTGCCAGTCGAGGTAGGGCGCGTTGGTGCCGACACTCGTGGGGTTGTCGACCACATGGATGCCATCGGCGTGGAACTCGATCGCGACAGACCCGGCCTTGTCGTGAACGAGGATGTGGCAGGGCGGAGCGAAGCCCATGCCCGGGTCATCGCCCCAGACACGTACGTCAGCCATGGCGTTCTTGACGTCAGCCAAGGACGAGCAGGTGCCGAGCAGGAAGGCGATGACGTCGAGTTCACCCAGATCCTTGCCGTCGCCGACGAAGTCTGCGTATGTGCAGTACCCACCAGGCATGTAGAGAAAGTGAGCCGACAGCCCCGCCGTGCTCATGCCGTCCGAGAGCCACTGCGGATTGCCGAAGGCGCTCATGCCGACGATGCCGTAGGACGCCGTCCAGCTCTTGCCTGACTTGCCCTGCGGCGCTGCACCGGTGCCCGCGTAGTCATGGGGCAGGACCGCCAGAGCCGTCGGAATTCCGACGGGAAACTCCATCGATCGTCCGACGACGATGCTTCCGTCCTGAGCTGGCTTGACCTTGAAGTTCGTGCACATGGTTTCGCTCCTCACCTGCAATCACCGCGATCACCCGAGGTGAGCCATCGATCATCACACTAACGGTCTGCTCCCGACCGACGGCGCCCCCGATTGCGGCACTACCTCGACCGCCATTGCGCTGCGAAACGTGCTACACCTGAAGCATGCTCCTCACATTCCTCGGCGGCGCAGGGACCGTGACCGGGTCCAAGACCCTGGTCGAACCTGAACTGCCCGGAGGGGCCCCGAACGGAAGTCGCATCCTGATCGACTGCGGGATGTTTCAGGGGCCACGTGATGTGCGGCGCCTGAACTGGGAGCCCTTTTCCCTTGATCCGGCCACCATCGATGCCATGGTGCTCACGCACGCACACCTCGATCACTGCGGATACCTCCCGGCACTGGTGCGCGATGGGTTCACCGGCCCGGTCTACTGCTCCCCGAACACCGCCGCATTGGCTCCGATCATCCTGCGCGACAGCGCGCGGCTTCAGGAGGAGGACACCGCGTGGGCCCGCAAGAAGGGATTCTCCCGGCACGCTGACCCTGAACCGCTCTATGACAGCGAGGATGCTGAGCGCGCCATCGAGCTGTTGACCCCGATCGAGTTCGGGCAGACCTTCGAGCCCGTGCCGGACCTGCAGGTTCGCCTCGACGTGGGCGGCCACATTCTGGGCTCGTCCGTCGTCACCGTCCACGAGACCTCACGAGGACGAACCGTCGTGTTCAGCGGGGATCTCGGCCGCGGAAACCATCCGCTGCTCGCTCCGCCCTCACCTCCGTGCGAGGCCGACGCGATCGTGCTCGAGTCGACATACGGAGACCGTGCCCATGGCGAGATCGACAGTGAACTCGACGAGATGGCCGCCGTCATCACCCGCACCCTCAAGCGCGGCGGAACAGTGGTGATTCCGGCCTTCGCGGTGGATCGGACCGAAGTACTGCTGCGGGCGCTGCGCGCATTGCAGGATCAGCAGCGCATCCCGGTGGCCCCGATCCACGTCGACAGCCCGATGGCGCTGGCTGCACTGCGGGTCTACCTGGCGGCGATCCGCGATGGCGACCCGGAGATCACATCCGCTGTGCGTGCCGAGGGCGAGGACGCCATCGATATGCCCAATCTCCACGAGGCGACCACCCCTCAGCAGTCCATGGCACTGGATTCCAGCGGGGCCCGCATCATCGTCTCGGCCTCTGGCATGGCGACCGGCGGTCGCGTGACCCATCACCTGAAGGCCTTCCTGCCCGATCGGGACAACTGTGTTCTCCTCGTCGGCTTCCAGGCCGTCGGCACTCCGGGGCGGATGCTGCTGGACGGCGCGCACGAGATCAAGATCCACGGTCAGTACATCCCCGTCCATGCGGAGATCGCCGAGATCGAGGCCTTCTCCGTCCATGCCGACGCGGACGAGCTGCTCGCCTGGCTCTCCTCCTGCCGACCGCTGCCCAGCCAGGTCTTCCTCAACCATGGCGAGCCGGACTCCTCTGAGGCGCTAGCCGAGCGCATTCGCTCCGAGCTCGACCTGGCGGTCGACGTTCCCGAGATGGGTGAGCGGGTGCGTGTCTGAGGCGTCGCTTCAGGCATCAATCCGATGTCAGACCCCAGTCCTACCGTCAGCGCATGGTCGGCAATGCGAAATCGAGGACGCGTGTCGTGTGGTTGCTACTCGTGGTGGCGACGCTGCTCCTGATTTCCGCTGCACAATTCTTTGACGACGGCGCACTCCGGCCCCCGGTCAGCTCTGGTCGCCTCATTCTGGGAGTGATGGCACTCACCGCGGGCGGAGTAGTGGCCACGCTGGCGGTGTTCGAGTCATGGCATCCGCCACATGGACCGCGAACCGAGGGGCAGCCGGCACCCCTCCCCATCCGACGTTGGCATTCATCCATCAATGGATTCGGACTCAATCCCCGCAAACATCGCTGACCGGCCCTCGTTGCGTCCGGTCCGGTGTGCTCAGATGTGCTGCATGAGCGTGCACATCACTCGCAAACGGGGGCTCCTCAACTCCGGCCAGGGCGGGATCGTCGCCCGAATCGTGGTGTTCGTTGTCATCCTTGTTCCCATTGCCGTCGCCACCGCCACGGCCTTTGCCGCCAAGTATCTGGACGGTGATCCGTTCAACCCCGAACCTCTGGTGTTCTCCATCGCGGGGTGGCAGATCGCAGTGATCTCATCGGCACCACGCATGGATCTGCTGGTCTTGTCGGCCGCGGGGCTCATCGTGGTTGCGTTGGGCTCCGTCATTCTTGAAGGAGGAGCCTCCCTGCGGATTCTCCATCCGCTGCGAAACCAACTCCCGTGGGCACTCCCGTGGTCCCCCGAGGGTCAGCCACCCACAGTCGTTGTGGTCTTGCCCGCTCACAACGAAGAGACCACATTGCCGGCAACGCTGCAGGCTCTCATGAAGCAGACCAGACCACCAGATCGCATCATCGTCGCGGCTGACAATTGTCAGGACAACACCGCCCAGGTTGCTCGGGACCTTGGTGCCGAAGTCGTCACCACAGTGGGCAACACGGGACGAAAGGCGGGCGCGCTCAATCAGGTGCTGGCACAGGTGCTCCCCACACTGCGACGATGGGATTTCGTCCTCATCGCCGACGCCGACACCGTTTTGAATCCGCGATTCCTCGAAACGGGCGTGACAGTCATGGTGAATGATCCAGGCATCGACGCGGTTGGCGGCATGTTCTTCGGCGAGGAGGGCGCTGGTCTCCTCGGACAGTTTCAGCGCAATGAGTACGAGCGGTATCAGCTGCAGATCAAGCAACGACGGGGGCGCGTCTTCGTCCTCACTGGAACCGCATCGATCTTTCGCGCCGAGACCCTGGCAGATGTGGCCCAAGCTCGTGGAGCACTGCTGCCCGGACGCCCCGGAGACATCTATGACACCTCTGCACTGACCGAGGACAACGAGTTGACTTTGGCACTGAAGACCCTCGGCTGCCGCATGACCTCGCCCCCTGGCTGCTCCGTCGCCACCGAAATCATGCCCACGTGGCGGGCCCTGTGGACCCAGCGGAAACGGTGGCAACGAGGAGCGCTGGAGAACTTGGGGTCATACGGCTTCGCCACGGCAACACTGCGGTACTGGGGGCAGCAATTCGGCCTCGGCTACGGAGTCATCGCCCTGACCACCGCCTACCTCCTCCTTCTCATCTCCGCACTTGCCGTGAACACCTGGCAGTGGTTTCCCTTCTGGGTCGCGGTCACCGTGATCTACGGAGTGGAGCGAACCGTCACGGTTGCTCGAGGAGGCTTCAAGGCAATGGCGGTGGCGGCCCCCCTTGTCCTTGAAGTCGCCTACGCGTTCTACCTGCAGGCCGTCTTCATCTCAGTGCTGAAGGACATCGTGGTGCAGCGCACGGCCCGCTGGGGCCACGTGCAGCGAGAGGGAGCAATCGATGAGAGTTGATGACCTCCTCGCAGGGATTATGCTGCCCGATTCGATCTTCGAGCAGGAGTGGATGTGGTACCTCGGTGCATTCGTCGCCTTCAACACGGTCGTCTTCGTCGGCCTGTCCTTGGGCAAATTCATTCCTTGGCCTCCTCAGCCCTCCAAGACGACGCTCGATGAATGGCGCAATCGCACGTCGCGCAACGGACCACCCGAGATCGATGCAGGGCACGCCTCGGAAAGATCAGAACCGTAGTTTCGTCTCGATCCCCTCGCCGGCAGCAGCGAAGCCTTGCACATCGCCTCAGAGCAAACTCGCCCTCACCATTGCTCCGACGGGTCCCCTGCCGGTCCAACGTAGTCGGCCAACCACTCGATGAGCGGACGCATCGCACGCCACTGCGTGCGCACCGTGGTGAGGGCCTTGCGGGTGCCCAGCCACGGCTCCACCGCGTAGTCCCGGGCAACCGTGAGGCGACGATGCCGGAGCAGTTCAATGCGCGGGTGGTCCATGTCGTAACCGCGCGGACGTGTCTTGAGCAGGTTTCCGTCCATGCGCCAGGTGCGGGCCATACCCGCAAGGATGCGCTCGAGCTCCGCACCCGCGGGCCCCACCACGGACTCTCGGAATCGAGCGATCTGCTGACCCTCCGGCGCGTACCAGCCGCCCGCGATCATGATCCCCGATGCGGACACCTGCAGGTAGTAGGCGATCGCATCCTCCACGTTCACGACGCCACCCTGATGATCCTTGATCGGGCTCTTGTCCTTGCTGAATCTGGCGTCGCGGTAAGGCCGAAACACGTGCGGGGTGCCGAACTCCTCCTCGAGCTCGCTGAGCAGCGAGACCAGCGGCCCTCGAACGCTCTGCTCATACTGCGCCTTGTGCTCCTGCCACCACGGGCGCGTGTTGTTGACCTCCAGCGCGGCGTAGAAGTCGAAGGCCTCCGCTGGAAAGCCTTCGAAGCGCGGGGGTGAATCGACCTGGGCCTTGCGACGGCCTGCTGGTGACGGCATGCCGCCATTGTGCCCCGCTACGCTCGCCGCATGAGTGAGGTCACCGAACAGCAGTCCGTCATCCGGGTGCGCGAGGCCCTCGCACGCCTCGGCGCGCAGGGCGAGGTGCGAGCCCTCGACGACAGCGCTCGCACGGCACAGGAGGCCGCGACCGCGCTGGGCATCGAGGTGGGGCAGATCGCGAACTCCCTGATCTTCATGGCTGACGGTGAGCCCGTCCTCGTCATGGCCTCCGGGGGTCATCGCGTCGACACCATGGCGCTGGCCGCCATGTTGGAGGTGAACCACGTGGACAAGGCGTCGGCCGATCAGGTTCGCTCCGCCACCGGTTTCGCGATCGGTGGCGTCGCCCCCGTGGGGCATCCTGAGCCCCTGCGGACGGTCGTGGACATCGCCCTCTCACGCTTCGACGAGGTGTGGGCCGCAGGCGGCCACCCCCACTATGTCTTTCCCACGTCCTACGACGAACTGCTGCGCATCACGGCCGGGGAGGCCGCTGAGATCGGAGGCTAGCCTTGCCGCGTGAGTGACCTCGCCACGCTGTTCGTGCGCATGCTGATCATCGGCATCGCCGTCGCAGCCCCGGTGGGAGCCATGGGGGTTCTCCTCATCCAGCGGACGCTGACCGGCGGGTGGCGATCCGGGGCTGCGACCGGGCTAGGCATCGCCACCGCCGATGCGACGTATGCGGCCGTGGCCGCCTTCGGGATCACAGCCATCTCCGACCTGCTGGTCGACTATCAGACCCCGCTGCGCCTCATCGGCGGAGTCGCACTCCTGTGGCTTGGCTGGCGGGCGTTTCGGGCGCCTGCTCCCACCGCGCCCTCCGTCGCGCAGGTCAGCCACGCTCGCAACTTCTCCAGCGCCGTCGGCCTCACCTTGACCAACCCCCTGACGATCATGGCGTTCGCCGCGATCTTCGCTGGTGCGGGTCTCGTGACACAGCCGGGTGCATCAGCCGCCGTCGTGTCCATCGCCGGAGTCGCACTGGGCTCGCTGCTCTGGTGGACCGCCCTGATCCTCGCCGTCTCCTGGGTACGACATGCCCTGAGCCCACGGGCCATGCACGCAGTGAATCGCGCCTCGGGTGTCGTGCTTGCCGTCTTCGGAATCATCGCCATCATCGCCGGAGGCATGTCACTCATCGGTGGCTGACGTCGGATCGCTGATCTCTCACCGCTTCTGGCCCCTGACGGCACGGACCGACGCCGATCCGATGGCCGCGGACACCTCCGCCCCCGGCGCCCACTGATGTGCGGCGGTCAGTCCACCAGTGATGACAGTGTCGCCCGCACGCACGATCTCTCCTTGCTCCGCGAGTCGGGACACCAGCCAGTGAAGGGCGACAGCCGGATCCCCCATGGCCGCGTCCACTCGTCCACGTCCGACCACCTCGCCATCCATGCGCATGTCCACCTCAAGGGAGGGCAACGGCGACGAATCAGTCAGATCGATCACCTCACCCATAACGACAAAGGCGGCCGAGGACCCATCAGCGGTGTTCAGGGACCAGTCGAATCGGTAGTCCTGCCACACCGAGTCCACGATCTCGAGTGCAATGCGCCAGTGCGCCACAGCCGCCCGGACCTCCTCGAGGGTGGCATTCGGTGGGATGTCCCGGCCGACGATAGCGGCGACTTCGGGCTCCACTCGGGGATGCACTACGCCTTCGGAGACTGTCGCCCCCGTCGGCAGGAACATCGCCTTCGCGAGTGGGCCGTAGTTCGGCTCAGCCACGCCCATCTGCTCGCGCATAGCCTCGGAGGTGTAGCCGAGCTTCCAGCCACCCCGCCCGCCGCCACGTGCCATGCGTGGATGCAGCACGAGCGACTGGATGGCGTACGCCTGATCGGCCGTGAGTCCATGATCAAGCGGCGCCGCCAGCAGTCGGCCGTGGGCACGGGCGTCGATGATCGCGTTGGCCAGATCACGAGCATCGTCGGGCGTCATGGCTGAACTCAACCGGTGGGGCCCGCGATCAGCACGGGCGTGCCACTGACAGCAACGGTGGATCCGGCAGCGACGGTGACTCCGTCCATCGTCTGGTAGACGGTCATGCCTGCTGGCGTCGGTATTGACGCCAGCGACTCGTCGTCGGTGTAGGCGATGTAGAACGGGACGTTCGCTCGGTCGAAATTGCAGGTCACTACTGCGCCGGTAGTCGAGCAGCCGCTGAAGGTTGAGTCGATCACCCATTCCCGCACCTGGGCGTAGGCCCGAGTCGCGAGGTATCCGTTCCACATCTGGATGCCGAGGAGTCGGTACTCGGGCGTCCACGCGTACCAGTAGCTGCGAGCGACGCCGAAACGAAGGGAGTCCACATAGGTGCGCGCGACGTAGGCCGGAATGTCCGCGTCCGGGATCGGACGGGCCGCGTCACCGGATCCAGGATTGGTGATCCCGTAGTTGATCTCGGTCTCCCAGATCGGCAGGGCGGGCGCCTTCGCAATCGTGAGAGCCGTCTTCATCATGCCGAGCAGGAAGACCCGATCCCGCGGTGTGCCGGACGGCAGCGGGTACAGGTGCACCGAGAACACGTCAATCGGCCAGTTGAACTCACGGAGCGCCGCGAGATAGTCCGGGTAGAACTCGGTGAACCCCTTGACCCATCGAGAGCCGGTCGATGCAGCGACGACGGTCGCACCCGGCACCGCGGCCTTGATGATGGCATTGGCCCGCGCGGTCAGATCGGCCATGAGCTCAGGAGTGCCACGCCAGAACTGGGAGATGTTCGCCTCGTTCCAAATCTGGTACGCCGCAATGCGCCCCCCGTAGCGTCCGACGACGGCTCGAACGTAGTTCTCGAACAGGGCCGGGTCGGTCATGGGCATCGACGAGCCAGGGCCGGCGAACTCTGCTCCCGGCGCGGGCCCGACTGCCGCCCACTCCGGGGTTCCGCCCAGGACGAGGAGCACCTGCTGTCCGGCGGCCTCAGCCTTGGCCACCTCGCGATCCAGGGCCTCCCACGTGTAGACGCCTCGACGCCGCTCGATCTGGTTCCACGACGTGCTGACGTCCCACAGGCGAACGGTTCCCGCGAACTCCGGCGTCCCGACGATGGGGTGGTTGCCGAACAGGGTCCCGCTGACGGGCACACCCTCCTCGGGGATCTGGGCGTTGTCCGGCTCGGTCGGCCGGTAGGGGTTCGTGATCCGAACGCTGGTCTGCCGGGCCTGCACCACCTTCTTGCCCTCACGGACCTCGGCGCGCAGCCAGATCCGCCCGACCTCCTCCCCTGTCTGGACCGTGAAGGATTTCGTCGACCCCGCCTTCGGAATCCGCCAGGTGGACAGCCGGGTGAAGGTCTTGCCGTCGCGTGATGCGGTCAGCGTCCCCGTGCGCCTGGTGGAACTCGTGGCCGCCGGAACCGTGACCGAGAAGGGGAACTCGCTGAAGGCCGGGGCCTCCTTGGGCGCTGTGAGCACGAGCGGAGTGCGGGCCGCCTGCGCCGGGGCCGCGGACACGAGGCCGACGGCCAGCGCCGTCGTGACCATTGCGACAGCGAGGCGTACAGCACGGACCCGGGTGAACCTCATGTCTCCACGGTACGTCCTGCACTCCTCCTCCGTGTGAGCAGCGCCCCGCAGACTTCCCTAGACTCGATGGGTGAGCGTCAGGATCTACAGCGGGCCGCATTCTGACCGCGGGCGCGGACCATCAGGCTGGTTCGCCTACCTGCCGTGGATCTTCACCGGGCTCACGATCCTCGGCCAGATCGTGTGGGTGCTCACCAGCGGAGGCACCCGGAACGCCCTGACCATCCTCACCGTCGTGACGTTCTTCCTCGCCTCGGCCACGCACGCATTCATCGCGCGGGGTGCGGCATGGGCCACCGGATATCTCGGCATCACACTCGCCTTCGGCTGGCTGATCGAACGCATCGGACTCGCGACCTCCTTCCCGTTCGGCAGCTACGAGTACTCCGACGCCCTTGGGCTGTCGATCTTCGGTGTGCCCCTCGTCATTCCCCTTGCCTGGTCGATGATGGCCTACCCCTGCCTCCTCGCCGCCCAACGACTGTCGACCACGCGCGTGGGCGTGGCCCTCATCGGAGGTCTGGTGCTGGCCGCCTGGGATCTGTTCCTCGATCCGCAGATGGTCGGCGAGGGCTACTGGACCTGGGCCGAGATCGGCTGGGAGCTGCCCGGCATCGACGGGATCCCGCTGCAGAACTTCCTCGGCTGGCTCTTGGCCAGCATCGTCCTGCTGTGGATCCTGGACCTGCTGCCGCGCAAGGTTGCTGCTGATGCCGTTCCGACCACTCTGCTGACGTGGGTGTTCTTGTCCAGCACGCTGGCCAACGCCGTGTTCTTCGACCGGCCGGGCGTCGCGATCTGGGGCTTCGTCGCCATGGGCGTCGTGGTCATCCCATTCCTCTGGCGCCTGTGGAGCCAACCCCAGTGGTGACGCCTCAGGGACTCGCTCGAATCGGCGTGCTGGCCGGCTCCGTCTCTGCCGTCGCCCTGGCCGCGCACACGGCCATCAATCTTCGCCAGTTGCGCACTCCCCGCCCGGCGATCCACCTCGACACGACCCGGCCGCCCGAATCGGTCAGCGTCCTGATACCCGCACGCGATGAGCAGTCCACCATCGCCGCGACGGTCAATTCGGTGCGCGAGCAGCTCACAGCCGTCGGAGCAACGCCCTTCGAACTGGAGATCATCGTCCTCGATGACGGATCCTCGGACTCGACCGCACAGATCGTCGCGGAGCTGGCGGCCCTTGATCCCCGAGTTCGCCTGATGCGCGGTGCCGACACCCCGCCGCCCCCCGGCTGGCTGGGCAAGCCATGGGCGTGCATGCGCCTGGCCGACGAGGCTTCCGGTTCGATCCTCGTCTTCGTGGACGCGGATGTCGTGCTGGCCGAGAACGCCATCGCCTCACTGGTGGATGAACTGCGCGGAGCCCACGGCGCACCCGCCCTCGACATGGTTGCGCCCTATCCCCGCCAGGAGTCCGAGACGTGGCTGGAGCGCCTCGTGCAGCCGCTCGTCACTTGGTCGTGGGTGGCGACCATGCCACTGACGTGGGCCGAGCAGTCCATGCGACCTTCGCTCTCGGCAGCGAACGGGCAGGTGCTCGTCGTCGACGCTGCCGCCTACCGATTCGTGGACGGCCACGCCGCCGTGGCCGATGAGGTGCTCGAGGACATCGCCCTCATGCGCGCCTTCAAGAAGTCTCGCCTGCGCGCCGCCACGGTGGACGGCTCCCGGCTGGCGACTTGTCGCATGTACGGCAGCACCACTGAGGTGATCGATGGCTATGGCAAGTCCTTGTGGGATGCCTTCAACGGGCCGGTCGGCAGCATCGCCGTCAATGCCCTTCTGCTGGGCACCTATGGCGTGCCAGCGCTCGCGGCCGTGGCCGCACCCCGCGGCTCGACGCGCGTGATCGGCGCAACCGGCTACGCCGCCGGTGTCGCCAGTCGCGCGATGGTGGCACACCGCATGGGCGAGCGGGCACTGCCCGATTCCCTGGCCCACCCGGCGTCTGTCCTTGCCTTCGCCGCACTCAATGCGTTGTCCTGGCATCGCCACGTCCGCGGCTCCAACACGTGGAAGGGACGCTCCGTCGTCACCACCGGGGCGTCCACATGAGTCGCGTCGTCGTCATCGGCGCGGGAGTCGGCGGACTCGCGGTGGCTGCCCGTCTGGCCGTCCGGCGGCACGACGTCACCGTGATCGAGCAGGCTGATCGCACGGGCGGCAAGCTCCATACCTACCGCCGCGACGGCTTCGCCTTCGACACCGGCCCAAGCCTGTTCACCCTGCCGGCGGTCTACCGCGACCTCTTCCTCAAGACGGGCGCTGCGCTCGAGGAGTCTGTCGACCTCCAGCCGGTGGAGCCGGGCTTCGGCTACCACTTCGCCGACGGCACCACGGCCGTCGTGCCCGGGGTGGATCCGGCACGGGCTGCTCGCGCGTTTGGAGAGGCACTGGGCGGATCCGCCGAGGCCGACTGGCGTCGGCTCATCGACCGCGGCGGCCAGATGTGGCGCCTGACGCGCGAGCCCTTCCTGCAGTCGCCTCTCGACGGTTGGCGCACCCTCATGAAGGTGGCGAGCCCGTCGGCCATTCGAACTGTGGCTCCTCGCACGACGCTGCGCGATCTGGGCACGGAATACCTCGCGGACGCCCGACTGAGGCAGGTGCTCGACCGATACGCCACGTACTCGGGCTCTGATCCGCGCAAGGCACCTGCCGTCTTCGCCACGATCCCGTACATGGAGCAGACCTTCGGGGCATGGCACCTCGGCGGTGGCCTGGGCACCCTCGCCGATGCACTCGAACTGCGCGCCCGCGAGCGGGGGGTGACGTTCCGACTCAGCACGGACGTGCGCGAGGTTCTGGTCGACGGAACGTCAGCGACGGGCGTCCGCCTGGATACCGGAGAGACGGTCGACGCTGACATCATCGTGGCCAATGCCGACGCCCATCACCTGTACGCCGACCTTCTCCACGACCCCCGGGCCCGCAAGCCCGCCCAGTCACTGGCCAAGGCGGCTCCTGCACTCTCCGGCTTCGTCATGCTGCTGGCCCTGCGCGGGCGCACACCGGGCATCCACCACCACAACGTGTGGTTCCCCGAGAACTACGACGACGAGTTCGACGCCATCTTCGGCCGGAACGCACGTCCGGCGCGCGACCCGGCCATCTACGCCTGCGTGCCTGACGATCCGCTGATGCGACCCGACGACGATTCTGAGGCCTGGTTCATCCTCGTCAACACTCCCCGCAACGGAGACGGATCCCACGGCACCGTCAACTGGTCGGCGCCCGGTACTGCCGAGCAGTATGCAGACCACCTGCTCGCCGTGCTGGCCAAGCGCGGGACAGACATCAGGGATCGCGTCCTGTGGCGCGAACTGCGCACCCCGGCAGATCTCGAGCGAACGACCCGCGCACCCGGCGGGTCCATCTACGGCTCGTCCAGCAATGGCCCGCGGGCCGCCTTCCAGCGGCCGGCCAACCGCTCCCCCATTCCCGGGCTCTACCTCGTCGGTGGGTCAGCGCATCCCGGTGGCGGACTTCCCCTGGTCGGCATGGGAGCGGAGATCGTCGCCGACCTCATCCCGCGCAATCGAACCGGCGACTGAACGTCACGGCCGGGCAGGGGGCCTTCGTGCCCAGCCCGCGAGGCGCCCATCGTGGGCGATCGCTCGCACGCGTGCCTCCGCCGCACCCCGCGCCTCCTCTGTGGTGACGATCAGAAGGCGGTCTCCCGCGCGAATCCTCGTGTTGATGTCCGGCACGATCGGCTCCTCACCCCGCACCACCAGGGACACCACGGCACCATCGGGGAGACCCACTTCGGAGATGAACGTGCCGACCAGGCGGGATTCCGGCGGCACCTCGATGCCGAGCACCTGCGCGTTCATGCCATCCAACGGTGCACTCTCGAGCTCGAGCTCGACCACCTCGTCCTTCTTCACGATCCCCAGTCGCATGCCCGCCACCCGAATGAGCGGCACCTGGACGATCATCAGCACCAGCGTTGCGATCAGCGTCACATCGAACATGAGCTGGGCACCAGGCACGCCAAGACCGAGCGGAATGGCAGCAAAGACGATCGGGACGGCTCCGCGCAGACCCGCGATGGAGGTGAAGAGCACGGTGGATCGATGTTCTCGGAACGGCACCAGCGACACCACGGCCGCCAGGGGTCGGGCAATCACGAGGATGAGGCCGGACACCACCAGAGCCAGCGGGATGGCGCTCGGAAGCGAGCTGATGTCGGCCAGGGCCCCCAGCATGAAGAACAGGCCGATCTCGGCGATCCATGCCAGGCCGTCGGCGAATCCGATGATCGATCGGCGGTGCGGCAGCCGGGCGGCTGAGCCGATGAACACCGCGGCGACGTAGACCGCGAGGAAGCCGGAGGTGTGCACGACACTGGCCAGGCCGTAGGCGCCGACCAGGAGTGCCAGAGCCGCGATCGGATACAGGCCCACGGCAGGCAGGGCGAGGCGGGGCAGCAGCCACCTGCCCGCGAAGCCGACGATCGCACCGATGACAGCCCCACCGATGAGCTCCGCCACCACGATGAGCGGAATCTGCCACCAGGGCATCTCACCGAAGGAGCCACTTGAGACGACGAGCACGAGCACGACGACCGGAGCATCGTTGAAGCCCGCCTCCGCCTCGAGCAGGGTGCGCACGCGACTGCTCAGCCGCATCTTGCGCATGACCGAGAAGACAGCAGCGGCATCCGTGGCCGCCAGGACGGCACCGATGATGATGGCGGTCTGGGTGGACACGTCGAACCACCACACCAGAGGGAAGGCGACGATGGCGATGCTCACCGCCACGCCGACCGACGCCAGGGTGATCGCCGGCCACATCACCGGTCGCAGCTCATCCACGCGGGTCGTCAGGCCGCCCTGCGCAAGGATCAAGATCAGCGCGGAGTATCCGAGGACAGTCGCCAGCTCAGCGTTCGACATGTGCAT
>JAIOXK010000016.1 GCA_021741645.1 Candidatus Nanopelagicales bacterium | reverse complement strand
CGGGCTGCGAGATCGATCATGCAACCTCTTGGAACGACGGTGGTGGCACCGATCTCGACAACCTCGGTGCCCTATGCAAGCACCACCATCAGTTGAAGACCCACGGCGGTTGGAGCATCACCCTCAGCCAGCGGTCGGGCAGGTGCACGTGGCGATCACCTCTCGGCCGGGTCTACGAGCATGAGCCGCCGCCGCTCGTCCCGCCGCCGAGGCACTCGACCGTCACCTCGAGTGAGCCACCCCCGTTCTGACACGTCCCGCCCAACCTGTGCTGACGCCCTAACGAGCGCGCGCCCGGACGTAGTCGCTGATCACGTACTCCCCCAGCCGCTCGTGCGATGGGGCAAGAACACGACCACCGTTGCGTCGGGCCATCTGGTCGAGGAATCGAGACAACCGCGGCTCGTCCCCGAGCCGGAACCAGCTGATCGGCACGCGGCGGCGCGTCATCGCATCGACCTGCGCGACCGTCTCGGTGATGGTCTCGTGAGTGGGCGGCCAGTCGAACCACCAGCCGCCGTCCGGGCTCAAGTGCGCGGTCGGCTCACCATCGGTGACGACCATGACGATCCGCTCGGCACCGGGGTGTCGGTCAAGGAAGCGGCCGGCCAGCATCAGTGCGTGCTGCAGGTTGGTGCCCTGGATCTCACTGGCCTGCAGGTTCGGGATCTCCATCGGATCGACGACCCTTGCCATGTTGGCGAAGCCGATCACCTGAAGGGCATCGAGCGGAAAGCTCGTCGACGTCAGCGAGTGCAGTGCGAGTGCCATCGTCTTCGCGGCGCTCCAGGTGTCATTCATGACCATCGAGAAGGACTGGTCGACAAGGAGCGCTACCGCCGCCCGGGTCACCGTCTCGGTTTCAGCGATCTCGAAGTCGTCCGGGTCCAGCGCGGCACCACCGCCTGTGGCGATGCGACGCCGGGTGGCGTTCTGCACTGTGCGGACGACGTCGATGGACTCCTCGTCGCCAAAGCGCCAGGAGCGATGCGAGCCGGTGAGCTCACCCGCGGCACCGGTTCGGTGCATGCCGTGATTTCCGCGATCGTGGGCCTCGATCTGGTCGAAGACGGCTCGCAGTGCGGTGCGACCGATACGCCGGACAGCCTTGGGGCTCAGCCGCAGCTCATCCCCCTCACCGACGAGAAAGCCCTGCTCCTGCAGCTCCCGCTGAACCTGCTGCATCGCTTCGAGGTCGTCGCGAGCGGAGCGACCAAGGGCACGCTCGAGCGCTTCCGCATCGATCTGATCGAGATCGGCCATCGCGTCGGCGTCGGCCATCTGCCCGGAGAGGGACTCCAGATCCGCCATCTCCGCCAACGCCCGGGTCGCATCCGGCAGCCCGAGGGAGGCCTCTCCCGACAGCGCCGGGCCACGGCTCCGCGAGAACTCCGGTCGCAGGGCCTGCAGGTTCTCCTGCAGTCGCGCCATCTGCTCCTGCAGCCCCATGTCCGACAGGGCCTGCTGCATTGACTCGGCAAGTTCGGCACGCTGCTCCGGCGTCATCGACGCCAGCATGCGCTCCATCGCCGCAGACTGCCGAGCCATCTCGTCAATGAACTCGTCGAGCGTGTCAGGTGCGTCGGGGAAGAACTCCCGGTGCCTGTCGAGGAACTCCGGGTAATCCTCATCCGTCGCGCGGCCCTCACGATGGGCGTCGAGGAGGTCGTTGAGATCGCGCATCATCTCGGCCATGGCTGCTTGAGCGGCCGGATCCGACATGTTCTCGACCGATCGGCTCAGCCCGGCGAACTGCTGGTCGATCACATCGCGCCGGAGTCGCTCCTGCATCTGCGAGTAGATCTGGCGCGCCTCGTCCGAACGCCACTGATAGTCGGACAGCTCCTGCATCGCGCGCGGCACGTCGTCCGGGAGCGCGTCAAGCATGAGCTCGGCGAAGCGCGCCTCGTCGGACGGATCAGGAAACAGCGCGCGACGCTCGGCATCGAGCGCATCGGAGAGCATCTCGCGCAGGTCACTGAGGAGTCCATCCATCCGCCCGGACTCGCGCAGCTCCTGATGCCGTTGCCGCATCTCGCGGACCATCTCGGAGAGTCCTCGTCGGCCCTGACTGCCCGCGCGCATGACATCTCGCAGCGCGTCGCGGACGGATTCACCGGCGAGAATGCGCGACCCGATCTCGTCAACCGCTGAGGCAGCGTCGGGCCGACGGGCAAGCGGATCCGGGCCGCCATGGAATCGTCCGTAGCGACCTCGCCGGAATGGGCGAGCGGGGCTCACGGCGTGATGCCACCGTCCTCGTCCTGGACGCGACTGCTCGCGTAGGTCGTCATCCCCTCGATCTCGTCCTTGTCGATGCGGCGCGTCAGCCAGAGCCCCTCGGCGGCGAACTCGATGACGGAGGCGGTGAGGCCTGCCGAGGCGTCCATGTCGGGCTCGACCATCGACACCACCGAGCCCAGGCCCTCAATGGGGCCGATCGCCTGCAGGATCGCGCTGGAGCTCACCACGTCGGATGTCTCCAGGGTGCTGCCCTCGTCGAACCACTCGACGAGCCGCGTCAGGAACGGCCGCGCTCCCTGTCCGCCGAGGTGGGCACGCCACGATTCGGCGACGGCCTGCCGGGCGAGGAGCCCGAGGGTCTCGTCCTCGTAGCCCTCCTCGGTGACATCGAACTCGACCTTGCCGCGCAAGGACGGGACCACGTCGACGAGATCGCTGACGCGGGCAACCGGCTCGGCCTCGCCGGTGATCGCGGCACGGCGGAGGGCAGCACCGGAGAGCTCCTCGACACAGGCGATGGAGAAGCGAGCCGAGACCCCGCTGCGCTGGTCGACTGCAGTGGACTCCCGCACCCCTCGCGTGAAACGAGCGACGATGTCGAGAAGGTGGTGCGGGATGACCGCCTGGATGTGAGCCTCCTGCTGCAGCAGCTGCACCTCGACATCGAGCTCGAGCGGATAGTGCGTGCGGATCTCGGCTCCGAAACGGTCCTTCAAGGGCGTGATGATCCGGCCGCGGTTGGTGTAGTCCTCCGGATTGGCACTGGCCACGATCATCATGTCGAGCGGAAGACGCAGGCTGTAGCCACGCACCTGGATGTCGCGCTCCTCCAGCACGTTGAGCAGCGCTACCTGGATCCGCTCCACCAGGTCGGGAAGCTCGTTGATGGCGAAGATGCCGCGGTTCGTCCGCGGCACGAGGCCGTAGTGGATAGTCTCCGGATCGCCCAGGCTGCGGCCCTCGGCGACCTTCACCGGATCAATGTCGCCCACGAGGTCTCCCACGGAGGTATCCGGAGTCGCAAGCTTCTCGCCGTAGCGCTCGCTGCGGTGCCGCCAGTCGATGGGCAGGTGATCGCCGAGCTCCGCGGACAGCCTGCGGCAACGGGCGCACATCGGAGCCGTCGGCTCGTCGTTGATCTCGCAGCCTTCGACGTAGGGCATCCAGTCGTCCAGCAGCCCGATCAGTGAGCGAATCAGCCGCGTCTTGCCCTGGCCTCGCTCCCCCAGCAGCACGAAGTCGTGGCCGGCGAGGATCGCCCGCTCCACCTGCGGCCCAACCGTCTGCTCGAAGCCCACGATTCCGGGCAGCGTCTCCTGCCCCTCGCGCAGGCGTCGCAGCAGGTTCTCCTGCATCTCCGCCTTGACACCGCGCGGGATGTAGCCGGAAGACAGGAGGGCGCCACGAGTTCGCGGCAGGTGAGCAGGCACGGGGGGAGCGAAAGAAGTCACCTGCTGACCGTATGCCGGGAGGCGTCAATGCGCGACCGGTCGCCCCTGTGGGAAACGTAGACTGAGTGCGTGCTGCCACGGGTTCACGGACGACTCGTCGGCGCGGTTCTCCTTGGTCTGACCGTGTCGACGGGCTGCTCGAGCCCTCCGACCGAGATTCCGGCCGCCACGGACTACACCGTTCCGACTCTGGGCATTGCCGCCATCGAGCAGGCGTGCGACTCCACCGATCGAGTCGAGGAGTCCATGTGCCTGGTCGAGACGTACCTGCCCGTCCTTGATGCTGCTTTCGAGCCCGTCGTCACATCGCGTGGGCGCGAGTTCACCTCGCCGACAGTCGAGTTGGGCCCAGGCGGAGCCGACACCGAATGCGGCGCCCTGACAGCTCCCGCCTACTGCCCTGCCGACCAGACTCTCGCCATCCCCCTCGACAAGGTGTCGAACCTCGGTGATCGTGCACCGGACGCCGCGCTGGAGAAGGTGCTCTTCAACCCGGCTGTCCGGGAGTACTTCACCCGCGAGCTGACACCGGAGGAACTGACGGCCGGCGGCTCCTACGCGGCCGTGATCGCTGCCGCGCACGAGTACGCGCACCATGTTCAGAACCTGATCGGCAGTCTGGCCGTCTATCAGTCCCAGGACGGCAGCGATCCGGTGGCGATCTCTCGACGGATTGAACTCGAGGCGGACTGCCTGACCGGTTGGGTGTCGGGCTATCTGGACAAGACCGGGGCTCATGTGCCGACCATGCTCGACAACTGGGCGGCCGCCACGACCCTGACGGAGATCGGTGATGACTTCATCGATCCCAGCATCACCGAGGGAGGCCACGGCACGGTCGAGCAGCGCGTGGCTGCCTGGCAGGAGGGGCTCATCGCCGGCATCCAGCTGACCGAGCCCTATGCGGCGTGCATGGCGATCACCGACCAGGTGCTGACGGGGGCAACCGGCGGTCAGGCCCCGCCCGAGTGAGCGTCGACACCCGAGGTCGTCGACGCTGCACGTGAGATGCGAACGGTCAGTACCGTGCTCTCGCCCTCACGCACGAGAGTCCAGTGACCACTGCTGAGTCGATCGATCGTGGTCAGTCCCAGACCCCAGTTCTTCGTCCCCGACCCGAAGCCGTCGTCGGTCACGCAGATCAGCAGGTCGGGACCCTCAACCGTGACATGAGCACGCGCGTGCGTCGCTCCCCCGTGACGGAAGGCGTTCGCCACGGCCTCCCGGACGACCACGGTGACACCCTCGGCCGACTCTCCGACGAGGTCCACGAGTTCGTCGTCAAGGACGAGTTCGACGGGGCAGATCTCCCGCCACGGCTCGATCACCTCTGTGAGTGAGACAAGAAGGCTCGGCGCTGCGGCAGCGTCATCAGGATGAAGGAAGGCCGCATCGATGGCTGCGGCCGCCTCAGCCAGGACGGCATGCGCCCGCGCCGTGTCGTCCTCGCTCACCGCCTTCTCCAGAGCAGCAGCCGAAGCGAGAACCGTGGACTGAACCAGGCCGTGAAGCCGGGCACCCAGCTCACGAGCCGCCTGCGCCAGCACAGCGGCCTCGGCGAGCTCGGCGATCTGCTCCTCACGCACCTCAGCGCGCAGCTGCTCGAGGACCGTCTCGCGGTTGGCATCCAGCAGGCCCAGACTCGATGTGCCGAGGAGGAGGAGCAGGCTGGCCGCTACCTCGACGAGCGTCGCCCAACCGGTGAACTGCGGATCAGTGTCCACCACACCGGGTATGAGCAGCGCCAGCGGCACCGCATGGACGACGACGAGTGTCGCGACGTACACCCACAGGTGAGCCCGCGGAGCGA
The DNA here is from genome assembly GCA_021741645.1 of Candidatus Nanopelagicales bacterium. Taxonomy (GTDB): domain Bacteria; phylum Actinomycetota; class Actinomycetes; order S36-B12; family S36-B12; genus UBA10649. The sequence goes on along the minus strand of JAIOXK010000016.1, from coordinate 20,792 downwards.
TGCGCATGATGAGGTTCGCCCCGCCGAGGACGACAACGATGAACAGCACGTCAATCGCCAATGCCGGCAACGCGGATGCAAACCCATAGATCTCGACGTTGGCCGGAAGCGCAGTTGCCAGATACAGCCCGCTGACGATCAGGGGCCTGAACGGCTGGGTGCGCATGATCGAGACCAGGAAGCGAAGAGGGCGTCGCGGCGCCACCTTGCTGTCTCCACGGGAGTACAGGTCATGGCTGAGCGGCCGGACAATCGAGGTCGCGCCGGCGCGAAGGCCGGAGATCGTGTCGTCCATCGAGGCCCCGTGAGGGGCGGTCAGCACCGTGTCGATCTGATTGCGCAGTGCGGCCAGTGCAGGTCGCACGGAGTTGGCAACCGACGTGCGTGCCCGCGACAGAGCCTCCCGCTCGATGCCTCTGGTCGCCTCGATGTGGACGCGCTCATTGAGCAACAGCTCACGAGTCGACAGATACCGCCATCGTGCAGCGGTGATCGTGCCGATGAAGATCAACCAGGCCGGCGCAGACACGACCGCCTCTAGGACGGTCGCCCACGTGATCGCGACCCGGTAGCCCAGCACGGCCTGAACACCGAGAGCCAAGGCGAACCCGATCAGACTCGCCGCAACGGCCCCGGCAATGTTGGAGGTCACGGGCAGCTGCATCGTCGGGTACCGCCGAGCCGCGATGCGAACGAACAGCTCGGCAAGGAGCCCGCCTACTGCCAGTACCGCGAGCGTCGCAACACCTCTGACCCACATGGGCGTGGGTGAATCAGTGACGAGCACGCTCGCGACGAGGAGGACGATGGCGATCGCGTATGCCTGACCGACCACGCGACGCAGGATGCGCTGCCTGCCCGCCAGATCAGGGGTAGGCGTTGCGTCCATCGGAGATCCACCCGTAGTAGGCCTGCGCGATGAGGACTCGCTTGTTAGCCGCTGGCACCTGCGGCAGGCCGAGCTGCTCGCTGAGTCGGTGGATCGCTTTCTCCACCGCCGACACCGACAGCCAGAGCTCCTTGGCGACCTCGGCATTGGAGTTTCCGGCCGATACGAGGCGCATCACCTCCAGCTGGCTGTCGCTGAGGGCCACCCGCGTCGACACCGATCGCGGGGTGACCGGCCGGGTCGCACACTCGTCGATCAGTGCGGCGAGACTGCCCAGATCAGCGAGGTGCCCCTTCGTCATGTACAGAGCCCCGACGGGGAACTCAGGAAGGTTTCCCAGCAGCCGGGGGTCCTCGTAGGAGGTCAGGATCGCGATACCGATCCGTGGATTCGTCGACCGGAGGGCCCGGGCGAGGTCTGCACCTGTCGGGCCGACCCCTAGGTCGAGGTCGACCAAGGCGACGTCAGGACCACTCTCGCGGGCCCTGATCACGGCATCGTTGGCCGTGGACGCCTCCACGCATGCGTGCCCCAGACTCGTCACTGCATTGACGAGGAGCATCCGAGTGAAGTCGGAATCCTCGACAACCAGCACGGTCACGCTCACGACTGGCACGCTAACGGATCAGACATCGGTCACCATCAATAGCAGTTTCCGTACGAATGGAGACGACAGACTCTTCCATCCGTCCATGTTGCGTCACTCAGCTCCGAGTACGCGAATGATGTCCTGGTCAGATTCGCACCGCGGAAGTTCGCCTCAAAGGCCACTGCAGCCGTCACCCAAGCCCATGTCAGGTCGGCCCCTCGAAAGTTTGCTTTCGTGAGGTCCGCCTTGTTGAAGTCCGCACGCGTCAGGTCGGCACCTTCGAATGATGCCCCGGTCAGCGTTGCGCCGCCGAAGGATGCGGTGACCAACGATGCTCCGTCGAACCGCGCTCCAGTGAGATCGGCCTCACGGAAATCGGCGAATCTTGCGTCGATCCCACTGAAGTCCCAGCCGGACAAGTCGGCGCCGTAGCAGGACAGCCTGATCGAACGGGCCCTGCATGGCGGTGCTGGACGCAGATGGAACTCACTCACTTCGACCGGGGGTTCGAGTTCCCGTGGGTCCACCGGCTCCGCGGGGGAAGGTATGTCGGGAACAGCCGAGTCATCTTCGACGGCGGTGTCGACGAGTTCCTCGGCCACATCCCCTTGGCCGGATGTCGACGGCGTTGCGGCAGGGGTTTCGACCTCGGCCAAGCCAAGGGCGGACTGGTCGGCCGACGAGCACCCCGCTGCCAGCACTCCCACCGCGACGAGTCCCATCAACAACCCGCGACGCATACTCTCCTCCTCGCCCTCGCTCTCACGGTGAGGGCGCCCAGGCACTTGCTGTCTACCAAACCAGCGGCTGCCAGAACAGATCGGCGAGAGGAGACTGCGGGAAACCGCCGAGTAGTCTCGCGACGGCTCCAAGCGGCGAATCGAAGCAACTGCGCGAGTTAGCGTTCCACCCACAGCTTCCAACCGACTCCACCGGGAAAGACGTCCGCTGGGTGCCCAGCATCACGAAAGGCAATCATGAAACTGACCGTCCTGATTGCTGCAGTTGCCCTGACGCTGACCGCATGCAGCGGCTCCTCCGAGCAAGCGCTTGGCCTTGCTGGCGACGAAGCAAGCCCCTCCACCACACCCTCGGAAACCGCCGACACCGATGCACCCGACCTCAACATGGAAACCAACGAAGACATTCAGGTGATCGACGACCTTAAGGTAGCCGAGGGCAACCCTCCTGAGATGGAGGTCAGTGAATACCGACTACCAGGAGAAGTCGACGGCGCAGCAAGTCGGGAACTGTGCCAACTTCTCGAAAGCCGGCGCTCACAAGGCATTGATCCATCGATTCTTCGCGATTGCTTCTGGGGATACGGACCCCGTGACGGCGACAGGGATATCTGTCGTCGACTCGACCTTGCGGACTACACGTGGGACAACCAGATCGAGTCCATCTGCGGACCGCAATTGCCACGGGTGAACGGCTGTGTGATTCGCGAGGAGACGTCATGTGTCGGAGCAGATCTCTCGGCTGCACAACTCAACAACGCGCGGCTGCGCCGATCGAACCTCGCTCGAGCGAACCTCAGCGGGGCCCGGCTCTCCCGCGCCGACATGGCAGACGCGGATCTCCGTGGCGCTGATCTGACGGGTGCTGATCTCTCGAACGTGCAGTTGTACGGAGCCAACCTGACGGGCGCAACGTTGCGCGGAGCCAGGATTTCCGGCACCAATTTTGGCAACGCGATTTGGACGGATGGACGCCAATGCAGTCCAGTCTCGTCGGCAGGCACCTGTCTCATCACTGAAGTCATCGACCTCGCGCGAGACCTTCGGTAAAGGGGCGGACCCCTTGACGATGCCTGCTCACGCTGCGGCCATGGCACTCATGGCTCTCGCACTTCCGCTGTCCGCCTGCAGCGGATCGTCCAGTCAGCCACTGGGTCTTTCCACCACTGATCTGTCTTCACCCGCGAACCAGCCCAGTGACCCAGAGGCCGATGACGAGCCCCCCGTATCGCCTGACTCCACGGTCAACACCGATGAGTCGCCAACGCCGGAAATCGACCCAGTAATGGACGAGTCATCCACGGTGTGGCGCCCGCCCCAGATCTCCATCAGGACGATCGGCACCTGCTTGATCGTCCTGAACCACAATCGGAATCCAGGGAGAGTCAGTTGCCCCGGTGCGGATGTGCGCGGTGGGAGCTTGCGCGGCCTCAACCTCGAAGGTGCGAATCTGACCGGCGCGTCGATCGATTACACCGCCTTCTACGGCACCGATCTCAGCGGTGCCACCTGGATCGACGGGCGCGTCTGCGCTGAGGGATCACGTGGGGTGTGCAGGTGACGGGCGCGGCCTCGGCAGGCAGGCATGACCAGCAGAGAAGAGGAGGACGCGCCAGACTCGCCACCGTCACAATTGCGGCTGGGGTGCTGCTCTTGACTGGATGCAGCAGCGATTCAGGTCAGGCTCTCGGCCTGAGCGGCGAAGCGCCTTCGTCCGTCGCGCCTTCGTCCGTCGCGGCCACCGCAAACCCCACCGAGCGCTCCAACCCCAGTGACGATGAGCCGGCGCCGACAGGCCAGATCGATGAGCCCTCCCCCGAGTCCACCCAGGTCGATGCCCCTGCGACTGCCTCAGACGAATCGCGCGGCGACCACTCCGCGGATGACCTGCTCGCTGAGCAGGAGTCCGAAGACCCCTTGGTAGACGAGAGTTCAGCCAGTGGCATACGTGTTGTGAACGGATGCGTCCTCGCCCCGCGCACCCAATGCAAGGGTCGAGACTTGAGCGGAGCCAATCTCGACGGGGTCGACGCCGTGGGTTCTAGGTTTCTCCAGGCGAATATGGCTGGAGCCTTCATGCGCGGGGCCTACTTCGACTACTCGGTTCTGGCACGAAGCAATCTCAACGACATCAGCGCCATGAACGCCATGTTCCTGCGAGCCGACCTGAACGGCGCCTCCGTCAGAAGATCAGACCTCATGGCGGCGGATCTCCAGGCGGCGACCCTCGATCGAGCCGACTTCACGGGGGCCAATCTCCGGTTGGCTTCACTGCGCGGCGCGTCGATCACCGGCACGATCTTCACCGATGCTGATCTCACCGGGGCAACGTGGGAGAACCACCGACCGTGCCAAGCCGGATCCATCGGGCGGTGCGTTCAGTGAGCTCCCAAGCCAAGGCGAGGCGGCCATGAAGTGGATGACTCTCATCGCCGTGACCGCAGTCGTGCTGACCGCATGCAGCGAAGCAGCTGACCAGCCCCTTGGGCTCGCCAGCGGTCAGGCTCCGGCGGTGGAGGGCGCATCATCGAGTGCTTCCACGGTCGAGGAGACGCTTCAGCCGTCACAGCAGCCTGAGGCGACGGCCGCTCACGATGCGGTGGGACCGACGACCGAGATGAATGCCGCAGGAGGAGTCCGGGTGATCAACGGATGCCGCATCGCGCTCTGGACCCAGTGTCCGGGTGCGGATCTCTCCAGCCAGCGACTGATCGGGGCTCCCCTGGCCTATTCCGACCTGTCAGGTGCCAACCTGAGCAGATCAGGCATGGAGATGATCGACCTGACGGGGGCGGACCTGACCGGCGCTGATCTCTCCCACGCGAATCTGCGCTACGCCGATCTGGAGGGGGCGAACCTGACGAATGCGAATCTCGAGTGCACCAACCTGACCGGCATCCGCGCCACAGGCGCCATCTGGACGGGGGCCGAGTGGGGCGCCTCATGGACTGATGGTGACTGGTATCGGAGGGACTGCGACCTGTGAGGCTCCGGATTCTCGGAGTGCCACGTGGCAAGGACATGATCGCGATCGCCACCAATGATCCATCCGGCAGTCCGGTGGTGGAGGCCAGCGAGGCCAGCCATCTTCGAAAGTTCGGCGGTTTCCGCATCGCACCCAGGGCGCAATGGGCCGACGCGAGCCTGCGCGACGCAGACCTGACGCGGTCTGTCCGGGAGGGCAAGTGATACTCAGACAGATGCCATCCATGAGAAAGTCACTGCGTCTGATCACCGCTGTCAGTACGGGATTCAGCCTGTCGCTCATTCTGGGCGGGTGCGCGACCTCCAGCAGTGAAGCAGCGCTGGGTCTGGGCACCGATGAGCCGTCGACTTCCGAGGTTGACCAACCCACTCCCGATGTTCGGGTCGAGGACGGTGTTGTCATCTGGAATGGCTGCCGGATAGAGCCGCGGACGTCGTGCCCGGGTGCCGACCTGCGCGGCGCTAATTTGAATGGCGAGTATCTGATGGATGCCAATCTTGAAGGCGCCAATCTGCAGGGTGCCTCTTTGACATTCACCGATCTCACCCGCGCCAACCTCAGCTCTGCCAACCTGCGATTCGCCAACTTCGCTCACGCAACAATGCACGACACCCTCGTGTACGACAGCGATGCCAGCGGGGCCAACTTCACTGGCGCACGCTATTTGACCCCCGCTTCCATCTGGGACGCCGATGTGACCTGTGCCGTCTGGGACATCACCGGAGCCCAGAGGCGTCTTCCCCCTCCGGACCTTCGCGGCCAGTCGCAGGCCGAGATCGACGCGTGGTGCCGCGAATGGTGGGTCAACAACAGGTTCTCCCCCCAATGATCAGGGCGCGGAGCGGTTGACGCGACTCACAGCATCGAGTCGCGTTCGAAGCGCGTGATCGCGATCTCGCTGGCGGATCAGGCGATCTAGCCGGCGCTGATGACTCGGTCGCAGAGGACGCCCTTCTCGCTGCGCTCGATCCACCTCGTCAAGCAGGGCTTGCGTCTGCCGAGGAGACAGGATCCTGCTCCACGTGCCATGAACGTCGGGCAGCAGGAACTTGTAGATCGACATGAGGATGAGCGTGACCGACCCCAGCAGGAGCAGGAGGTAGAAGACCTCGGCCATCGGCCCGGGAAGAAGTCGGTACTGCCAGGGCCTGCCGGACTCGTAGAACTCACGCGCAGCGGCGCTCGGTGGCAGTTGAGTATCACTGAAGTTCGGAAACTCCCCGGCTGCTGATGTGCTGGTTGCCGATGAGAAGAGTTGCTGCAGCCGCTCGGCAATGAGATACGCATGACTGTCGGGTAGGGCGGTGTTCGCGATCACCGTGACGGGAATTCCGACCGTTGATTCGTCTTCTGCTGGCACGGCAGGATTCAGCGCGAATGACCCGCTCGGAATCACGGTGGGCTGCACGTATCCGATCTGACCGGCCAGCGCCTCGACGTTGGTCATGCCGACGATCTGAAGGCGCGGATCACGCGCCAGCTCACCGATGATCGCCGTCTGGGGAGGGAACAGGGTGGCAACGGCATCGGACTCACCCGAGAGGACCTTCGCGATACCCGTCTCGGTTGGGTCCCTCTGCAGGATCGCATTGGCAGACGTGATCCTGTACGCGGACAGTGCTGCCGTGGCCAACGAGTGGACTCCGCTGATGCGTGGACCGATCTGGATCCGCAGCCCCTCCAGATCCTCGATGGTGAGATCCGTCCCCAGATCCGAGCGAGCGAAGAGCAGCAGCGGCTCCTGAACAATGGAGCCCAGACTCATGACGTTGGGGAATGCCGAAGCGGTGACCGACTGGGCGATGAAGCCGACATTGACGGGGTTGTTGGGATCATTGACGTCACCCATGATCCGCAGCGTGTCATCCCGGTGCGTCAGGGTCGAATTGACACCATTGAACGTCAGCCATGAGTCGATCTCGCGAGCCGTCTGGTAAAAGAAGCCGATCGTGGGGCCGCCTTCGATCATCACAGCACGGCTCCACGTGATCTGAGACAGCACGTATCCGAATGCAGCGAGGATCACCGCGACAAGAGCCAACAACACCCCTGCGACCGTCCGACTCACATCATGCTCCTCACCGACTGCTCGTCGATCACGGCATCTTGGCCTTCACGGTGATGGTGAAGGTGTTTGCGCTGGTCCAGGTGACCGTGGGCTTCTCGAACCCCACGTCGGACATGCGCACTGCCTGCACTTGAAGTGAGTAGCTGCGCGGAACACCCGTCCTGAAGACGATGTCGAACGACATCATCTGCTCGTTGGAGAGTCCTGGCGTGTAGCCGTACATGAACGCACGCAGGCCGATGCGACGTGCATCCATTCCGAATCCCCCTTCGATGCGCGCAGGACGCATGGGAAAGGAGCACAGCGGATGTGCACCTGGTCTGAGACGTTCGACCCACACCTCCTCACATCCCTCAGCAGCGCGATAGCCGTCCTGCACGTCGGCGGTGATGAAGCGGACATATGTCTGAGTCCAAGCAGACGTGTCCACCACCAGGGTTCCGGTCACCCGGTTCGGATCCTGCGCGACGAGGCCAAGGTCGCTGGCCGATCGTGGCACGATGACCGCACGCTTGGCATTCGAACTGATCGACTCCACCGTCATCGTGGCCGCATCCGAACGCCACTGGAGCGGTGCTCCCGAGCCCATCCGGACAACACTCCCCAGCAGATCACGCGACTTCGCGCCCTTGCTCACGACGAACTCCGGGAAGCTGACCTGGAACACGCCCCCACGGTCGTCATCGACCACTCGGCACAGGACCTTGCGCTCACCGGCAGCCACCCGGAAGGTCTCGGGGCATCCTGGCGGTGCCACGAGCGTCAGTTCGTCGCGCATGCGACCTTCGATGGTCACATCACTCGAGAGCGCATCGATGACGAGCTCGACGAAGGGCTGGGTGGCGGTCCCCGGGGCCGCCTCCCAATCTCGGACCGGCGCGGAGCCGAGCAGCACGCGTCCGGACTCGACACGACCCCGCAGCCCTGGCGAAACGTCCGTGACAGTTGTCGATCCGTTCTGCTCACGGACGACGGCTGCGGGTGTGGCAATCTGCCGACTGCTCAACCCGGACGTGACCTTTCCACCCGGCATCGTGATGCGCCATGCCCTTGACCCAGCAGCCGGGCGGAGGGTGTCCGCCGCACAGGAAGTCGGCCCATTCGTGGTCGCCCGATCCAGAGTGACTCCGCAGACTGGTCGCAGTTCACGACCCGTGCTCGGGTCGATCTCCACCACGTCGATGCGGCCCTCAAGGACGACGTCGGACGCACTGTCCAACGCCAGCAGCCAGCGCCGAGAGCCATCTCCACCACGCCAGCGCCCATCCGGCAGCTGCGTTCGAGCCGCGGCAAACTCCCGGCAGACCTTCGAGGCAAATGGTGAGGAGCGAGCTGGATATCCGCATGCCTCCACGACTTCAATACTCACCCCGTTCACCGACCGTACGCTGAGTGAACAAGCTGGGAAGCCCCCATAGAGGTCCCGCAGACCGGACTTGGCGGCACAGTCCCGCAGCGCCGGCTGCACATTCCCCAAGGTGATGTCGTAGGCCGGCAGCGACAGGTATGCAGCCTCGGACATCGCCCTGCCTGAGGATCGTGCAATGTCGAGCTCCGGCGGCGCGCCCTGTGCTTCGGGAACCTCGTCGGAAGTCGCCGGCTCCACGACCGCCTCCGGCAGCACTGGAGACGGACCCCCAGCGGGCAGATCAGGCTCGGTGCCAGCGCTCTCGCTCGGCTGCTGCGGCTGTGACGTCTGACGAGCGCCAGTCTCGTCGTCAGAGGGCATTTCGGACGCCTCTGCCTCAACCAGGTCGGCAGTCACCTCAGTGGACGAGAGCCCGAGTGGGGACGTCGACCCACTCCCGCACGCGGCGAGCACCAGCACACCCACGACTGCCATGGTCACCATCGATATCCCACGAGTCATCCGGAACTCCTCATAGATACATCCACCGATCACCTAGCTCGGCCTCTGTGACAGGTTGCAGGAGCCGCGCGCCGACGGTCGGCAGCGTCGACCGTCCGGCCAGATCGCGTCGGAGAAGTCCACGCCCCACCACTCCTCGCCCAAGGGAACAGCCACGAAGTGACGGATGCCCAGCAGATTCGCTCGCACGAGGCTGGCGCCTCGAAAGTTCGCCTGCCGGACACTCGCACCCTGCAGATTCGCCCGCGCAAGCACGGCACCGCGAAAGTCTGAGCGAGCCAGGTTCGCGTCGCTGAGGTCTGCTTCCGTCAACCGCGCTCCCACGAAGGATGCCCCCTCCAGATCGGCACCGGAGAGATTGGCACCGGACAGATCCGCGCGATTGAAGGTGCGTCCGCGTAGATCAAGGCCCGAGCAGTCGGCATGCGGTCGAGGCTCACACTGCGCCGGAGGACTGGGGTCACCCGAGGTGAGACCAAGCGGTGCCGAGACGCTTCCGCCACAGGCGGCGAGCATGACACCGGTCACGATCGCCAGTGCGATGCCCTTGACCGAGCACGTCACCGCATCACCTCCTGCAGCCATCGTGCGACGGATACCGGCAGATGGTGCCGTCGACCCACGTCGCGAAGGAGAAGTTCGCACCCAGGAGGTACGGACTCCAGCGAGACCGTTGGGCGTCGAGTTCCGGTTGGCTTGGCGATTCACGCGCTGAGGGACCCACCGGGACGACGTGATCGTCCACCAGGACTTCGGTTTGATCCGGCGCCTGTGGACTCATGGTCTGACCGGCCGAAGATGGTGGGTCGGTTGGGGTAGGCGAGTCGGAGGGAACGACAGCAGTGGCGCCAGGGTCCACACTTTCGGTCACGGCCCCAGCGGACTCCTGCGCACCAGCAAGACCCATCGAGCGGTCCGCTGACGCACAGCCGCTCGCGATCAGCGTGATGAGCAGCGCGATGACTCCTGCGCGCGCCCTCATCAATCCCCACCTTGACCTCTTCGTGACCTGCAGGGCAACGTACCCGGTTCGACGCTCTCAAAGGGACGCAGACGAACCCCCACGCGTAGGTCGGCGGAAAACCGCACATCCTGTCCACGAGATTGATCCCGTCAGCCCACGGCCTGCTCCATCTCCACGACCCTGATGTTGACGTCTGACGATGTGAAGGCCAGGGTCTCTCCCGCCAGCACAGCACTCGACCTCGCCGGCGAGAACCCAGCGCGTCATCCGAATACTCGATGGCCGTTCGACCGGCGGGGCGCTGGAGACGAGCATGCCGCAAGCACCAGATCCCCAGACTTCGATGGAGTCCATGAGCCCCGCGCACTCGCGTGACGGCCTTCGCCGAAGGCGGGAAGACCATTACCGACTCAGCCAGCTTCGTCGGAGTGGAGGCTCTGGTGATCCTCGCAGGGGCGACGTAGTCTGGAGGAGGTGACGGAAGGTCGGTGAGGGCCATGGCTGATGCAGTCGAGCACTTCGCGCCGCCGGCTGATGGACTCACGCTGGAGCTTGACGAGGAATGCAGGGTCCAGCTCGTCACGGGGTCCCCTCAGCAGATGCTTGGCTGGTCTATCGACGAATTGATCGGCAGGCCCCTGAGCGACATCCTTGACGTGGACGCTCCCGGCGCTGACTGCGCGGACCTCGCCATTCACCTCACCTCGGTGCAGTTTCGCGAATCCGAGGATCATGCGGGGACTCGGCATGGATTCGTATCCGTCAAGCGACGTGACGCGTCAACGCACATGTTGATGGTCGAGGTCACGGACGAGGCACCCAGCACGATCCTTCTCTTCGATGTCGATGAGCTGCTTGCCTCTCATGACCGATTTCAGGCAGTCGTGGCGAGCATGCTGGATCCCTTCATCCTGATGGCAGGAGTCCGTGACGACGCTGACCACCTGATCGACCTCACGTGGATCGACGCCAGCGACTCCGCCCTCGCCTACAACCAGACGACCCGGGAGGCGATCATCGGCCGACGGCTACTCGATCTGTATCCCGGACAGCTCGAGGACGGCCCCCTGCGTTTGTACTTCCACACGCTCATGACCGGGGAACCCACCGTTCTCGACGACTACATGTATCCGAATGAGGTTCTCGGATCGGAACGGCGCTACGACATCCGGGCAACCCGAGCCGGGCACGATCTCCTCGCTCTGACGTTCAGAGACGTCACCGATGCCTTCCGCGTCCGCCAGAGTCTTGAGGCGAGCGAGGAGCTCTATCGGCTCGTCACTGCCGACGTCACCGATGCCGTGCTCCTTGTGACGACAACGGGTGAGGTCACCTGGGCTACTCAGTCCTGGACGTCCCTCACCGGACAGGATTCACATCGCGACGAAGCCACATCGCTTCGCACCATCGTCTTGCCGGAGTCCCAAGCGCGACTCACCGACCTGCTGCGGCACGTCACTCGATCCGAGGAAGGGCGGGATTTCCGGCTGCGGATTGCTGCTGCACATGGGGAAACGCGGTGGATCAGTGTCAGCGTGCGTCCGCAGGTCGTCACGACGCCCGCACACGGTGACTGCGTCATGGTGGTGCGCGACATCACCGACGAGGTCAACGTCACCACCGTTCTGGAGGAGCAGAGCGGGCGCGACTCCGTGACTGGCCTTTTCAACGGCCACTCCCATACGCAGCGCCTCGCTGACATCATGGAACGCCCCGGCCGCTGTGCGGACTTCGCCATGATCTCCGTCGGCGTCGATCGTCTGGCTGACATCAGGGATGCACTCGGTCATGCAGCAAGTGACCGGATCCTGCGCGTCATCGCGGCCAGGATTCTCCAGGCGTCTGATCAACCGGACCTCATGGCGCGCATGACGGGCGACGAGTTCTCCGTGGTGATCTGCTCCCCTCAGGCGTTGATAAGGGCCCAGCTCTTCGCCGACGACATCATCACGGGCGCGGCGGAGCCCATCAGCGTGCGCGAGGCTGATGTTCAGCCGTCCGTGACCGTCGGGATCTTCTACGATCCGCAGACACGCGCGGCCTCCGAACTCCTGCGCCGCGCGTCCTTGGCCCTCAAGCACGCCCGGGATGCGGGCACCGGTACGTGGCACGTGGAGACCGAGCTCGCTCACAGCGGCCCACTCAATCAATTCGAGCTGGAGAATCTGATTAGAGGCGCCCTCGACAACGGTCGCCTCGAATGCTGGTTCCAGCCCGTCGTCCGGCTGGACACCCGGGAACTCGCCGGCTACGAAGCGCTTACCCGAATCGTTGACGGCAGCAATACGGCTCCGCCGCCGTCTGTCTTCGTTCCCGCCGCTGAACACTCTCGCCTCATCACGGAAATCGACAGGCACTCGATTTCCGAGACCATCCGCAGACTCCAGACCTCACCCGTCGACTGGATCAGCGTCAATGTGTCTGCAGCCTCGCTGGCCTCTCCCGCCTTTGCCGAGTGGCTCATCGACCAGGTCGACACTCACCAGGAATTGGCTTCACGGCTTCACTTGGAGCTCACAGAGACAACACTGCTCGCCATGTCCGAGAGCCTGGTCAATGTCATGCGGGCCACGGTCGAGTCCGGTGCATCGTGGTTCGCCGACGATTTCGGAACTGGCTTCTCGTCCATCGCGCATCTCGCCGAGCTACCGATCCAGGGGATCAAGCTCGACACTTCACTCACGTCGAAGATCGATCACAGTGCTCGTGTGCGCAAACTCACGAGGGGGGTCGCCATGCTCGCCCAGGGCTTGGACTTCATGACGGTCGCCGAGGGAGTCGAGACCGAGGAGCAGGCGGACATCTTGCATTCCATGGGGTGGGAGTTCGGGCAGGGCTATCTCTTCGGCCGCCCTCAGCCAATGCCGTGAGACCTCCCAGGACACCGCTCAGGGGCCAATCCGCGCAGGAAATCCCAGGCACTCACCAGCCGAGCTCGAGGTACTCGTCCGGATCCGGGCCAGTGCGGCGTCCGCTCTCCAACGTGGCGATGGCAGCCATGTCTGACTCGTCCAACTCGAAATCGAAGACATCGATGTTCTCCGCGATGCGGGATGGAGTGACTGACTTCGGCAGGACGATCAGCCCGAGTTGCAGGTGCCAGCGGATCATCACCTGAGCGGTCGACTTGCCGTGCTTCTCGGCGATCGTCGCGAGGATTGGATCGCCGATGAGTTGACCTGATGCCAGCGGACTCCAGGACTCCGTGGCGATTCCGAGCTCAGCGTGAACAGCGCGCAGCTCGGTCTGCGGCAGCCACGGATGAAGCTCAACCTGGTTGAGCACGGGAACGACACCCGTGGCGTCGATGATCTCGCGCAGCGCCGGCTCCTTGAAGTTCGAGACACCGATCGACGTGACACGCCCCGACTCGCGCAGGTCGATCAGCGCCCGCCAGGTATCGACGTACTTGCCGAACTGCACGCACTGCCAGTGGATGAGGTAGAGATCGAGGCGCTCGATGCCGAGCTTGCCCATGCTGCGATCGAAGGCCGCCATCGCCTCGTCGTAGCCATGGTCGGGGTTCCACAGCTTTGTCGTCACATAGAGATCGTCACGAGCAAGTCCACTGCCGGCGATGGCCAGACCCACCTCTGCCTCATTCGCGTAGACGGCAGCCGTATCGACGTGGCGGTAGCCGACGGAGAATGCCTCAGACGTGGCCGCCTCGGCCTCCTCGGGTGCCACCTGCCAGGTTCCGAAGCCGATCTGCGGGATGGCGGAGCCGTCGTTGAGGGCGACCATCGGAACATCGCGTGGATCCGTGCTCATCGTTCTCCTTCAGGGCCGGGTTCGAGCTCCCACCATCCTTGCAGAGCCGATCGCAGCCAGCCGCCCCTCGTCACCTCAGCCCGCGCCTTTACTCCTGACATCCCCGCGATGCGGAAGGATGCCGGGATGACCTCCTTCGACACCGCGATTGCGCTCTCTCCGCTCGGCGGCAAGGGCTCCAGCCTCCTGTTCTCCTGGCAGGTGCCCGATGGGTGGCAGCAGGGCCGCGGCGCGTGGGGTGGCCTGGCCATCGGCGCGATGACGCGAGCCGTGGAGTTGAGCGAGAGTGACCCGCAGCGGTCGGTGCGAACAGTGAGCCTGCAGCTCTGCGCTCCAGCGATGGTCGGCGCCCATGTGGTGCAGGTTCAGCCAGTCCGGCTGGGATCGGGCATGTCCACGTGGTCAGTCACGGTGACTGATGCTGCCGAGACGACCGTCGCGACCGGATCGATCATCACCGGTGCGGCCCGGGCGTCATCCATCGGTCGAGACGAGCAGGCGTGGAGCGCGGTTCCAGCGCCCACTGCACCTGCCGCCCCGGACGTCACGGTCGTCGACACTCCCCCGCCGTTTCCGACCTTCACCCAGCACCTGGCCTTCGCCCCCGTCACCGGCTACCCGCTTGCCGGCATTGCGGCGCAGACCCTGGGCTGGATCGACTACCGATCCCCCGGGACCCCGTCGGCAGCATCGCTGCTCGCACTCGTCGATGGCTGGTACACCGCGACGCTCGTCTCACTGACCGAGCTGGTCAACATCGCCACCGTGAACTTCACCGCCACCCTGCTCATCGACCCGAGCGAGGTCGTGACCGGCGAGCCGCTGCTGCATCACGGCATCGTCAGCGCGTCACGTGATGGCTTCGCCAGCGAGCAGCGCAGACTGTGGACCGCGGACGGGCGCCTGGCCGTCGACAACCTGCAGACGATGGCAGTCGGGTAGACGCTGCCCCCAGTGGACCTGTTGCTCGAGGGGTGTCGGAGTGCTGCCCATCACACCGGGCGATCGACCCGGCTGAGCAGGCTGAGGTACGTCAGGGATGCCACCACCCGCACGTTGATCGAGGGGTCCGCGCCGTCGATGCCGAGGGATCGGAGGGCACCGGCCGTCGCATTCTCCACGGACTTCACCGGCACCCCGAGTGAATCCGCGATCGCGCGGTTGCTCGATCCCGATGCGATCAGCTGAAGGATGCGTCGCTGATGCGCCGTCAGTGCCTCCAGGCCCCCCGAGGTCACCGGGATATCGCGGGAGAGCACCGGATCGATGACGACCTCTCCCCGGGCTGCCCGCGCGATCGTGTCCACGAGCACGGTCATGCTGGTGGCGGAGCGCTTGTGCAGGTAGGCCAGGCCACCGACACTCGAGTCGTGCGGCACCTCCAGCAGCACCGCCGGATCACGCAGATTCGACAGGAACACGATCGCCAAGGTCGGGTCCACGGCTCGCCACCTGGCAGCGACGGCGATCCCGTCGGGTCCCTCACCCAGGTCGATGTCGACGATGGCCACGTCAGCAGGCACCTGCGCGGCGAGGGCGGAGGCGCCGTCGCGGAAGACTGCGACGAGCTCGTGCTCGCCGGACTCACCGAGATTCTCAGCGAGCAGCTCGCGAAGGAGCGGCTCGTCCTCGACCAGGATGAGCCGCATCAGGAGACCGTGGCCACGAGTCGTGCACCACCGTCATGGGCGGCTTCCAGACTCCACCGACCGCACGAGGCCTCGTCGATCACGGTGCATCCCAAGCCCCACGGAGGATCCCCCGGAGGGCCGAGTCCATCGTCGCGAACACTCACGCAGTAGCCAGTACCCGAGGCCTCCACCTCGATCTGCACCCGGGTCGCAGCACCGTGGACGATGGCGTTGCCCACCGCCTCGCGCACGATCTCCGCGATTCGATGAGCCACATCGCTGTCATCCGGCAGGTCCACACGGATGTCGAGCGCCAGCCCGGATACGTCGGCCAGGTGATCCACGACACTGCCCCACGTCGATCGATTCCCGCGCGCCATCCGTCGAAGATCGGGCAGATCCACGGCGCCGATGATGTCGATCGCGCGACAGGCCTGCTCCACGTCGGAGTCGCGCAGGGGATCGTGCGACAGGCGGCCAGCAGCCACCACCAGCCGCGCCTGCACACGGCCGTGAACGATCCCGGCCACGCCCGCACGAAGGTCGTCGATCTCCCGGGCGACTGAGGCGGACTCCGCACGGGCCGTCTCCCGGGACGTCCCCGCCGAACGAGCATCCTCCTCCCACGCCCCGATGAGCGCTCGGGCAGCGACGATGAGAAGGAGCAGAGCGGCGATCCCTGCCGCATTCGCCAGCGTGTAGGCCGCCATGGCAGGGGTGGGGGGATCGCTGACTGCCACCAGCAGCCAGGAACCGCCGATGGCCAACGCCGTGAGAGCGCTCACGATGAGGATGCGCAGAGCCATGCCAAGGCGAAGGGGGCCGTCCGGGAGGAGGGCCGCTGCGAACAGGCCGATGCTCAGCGAGGCGACGGTTGCCGCCGCCATCACCGCTGCGGAACCGCCCAGCAGGGCGACGAGAACGGCCGTGATCGGCGCGAGGGTCATGGCCGCAGCTCGCGGGACACGCACGCGCTCAACCGTCACGACGGCAGGGTCAGGCCGGCGGCGCTCAGGGATCTCTACGACGAGCTCACGGAGTGCGATCGCCTCGATCCGCCCGTCAAGTTCGCTCAGTCGCGCCGACGCCTCGATCATCGGCAGCGACTGCAGATCGGCCTCCACGTCCCGGACGTGCACCTGCCACGATCCCGAGCGCCGCGCGACCGTCACCTCAGGTGAGGAGGAATCATCCGTGGCATCGAGGACGAGGCCCACGATGCGAACCACGGCTGCGCTCACGAGGGCCGATCCCTCGCGCCCCGCTTCGGACTGCGTGCATGAGGGATCGACGATGATCGATGCATCCGGGTGTCCATGGTGGGCCGCCGACGCTGCCAGAGCCGAGGCCAGGCCCAGACGAGACGCCCGCGGGTGCATTCCATGGCTGCCACGTCGCACCGTGACCTCCCGGAACCGGTCGACCTCGGCGATCACGACCGTGCACGTCTCGGCATCTGCCTGCCTTACCCGCGATGCCAGCCGCGCTACACCGGGTGCGAGAACGTCGTCGATCCACTCCACCAGCGACTCACGCGCCGCCGCGCGAACCGTGCCGAGCCGCACGATGGCCTCCAGCAGGTCCGCCCGCGCCCGAAGCGCCTGCAGCTGCGCCTCGTGAGCCGTGCTCCGAGAGAACAGGACCACCGCAGTCCAGACGCCGACCACGACCTGCATGACGATCCCCGCGGCAACTCCCCAGGCCACCGAGACATCGGCCTGTGCATGCGACTGGATCCACCAGATGCTTCCGCCGACCCAGGTCGCCCCCGCGAGCGCGAAGGCCGTCACGGTCGTCGCCGCCCGCAGCGATCCGATCGTCAGGCGGTCGACGAGGCTGGTGGCCGCAACGAACCAGGCTGCCGCGGCAAGGTAGAGCACGGGAACCACGATGAGCGGCCCCCATGACCGGTTCCAGATCCACGCTGCGGCCAGAGCGTCGACCGCAACGAGCGGAGTCGGCAGGGCCCAGGCCATCACACCCACCGCCGATGGAGCGCTGAGGGCACGGTGGACGAGGCTCCCCGAGCCCTCGGCCTGGACGGATGTCATGGAGTGAGGATGGCATGCCCCCATGCGAGCGGGCACTCCATCAGAACGGAACCTCCATGCTCTTCACGATGCTCTTGGTCATCGCCGTCACGGGCATGTGCTTCATGATGGCGTTCACCACTTTCGACGCGGAGCCATGCTTGATGAGCATGACCTTCGCAAGCTGCCGGGAGTCATCCTGATTCCCCTCGACCAGTCGGTGGACACGGTGGCTCCAGCGCTGCACGGCCACAGGCACGCCGTGAGCATCCGCCAGACTCAGGTCGTAGGCGAAGGCTGCGGCACTGCGCAGGGCATTCGATGCGCCCACGCCGGCCGTCGGCAGGAATCCCAGTCCCGAGTCCCCCACGAGCGCTGCACGACCGCCCAGCGCGGTGATCTGCGGGGCACGGACATCGGCGAGCGGCCAGAGGAAGGGGCGTCCGCCAGTGATCTCCCACAGATGAGGCAGGTCCGCTGCCCCAGGATTGTGCTCGGACACGACGGCCCGCAGCGTCTGGAGGATCTCCTCCGGGGACGCGTGCGGATCGGGCGAGAGGGCCGTCGGCACGCCCACGGCCACGTTGACTCCGCGAGGCATGGGGTAGAGACCGACGAAGGCCGAAGCCCCCCAGTGCTCGGAGGCCGTGCCCGCCGCCGTGCTGCCCTCCGGGGCCCACCACATCCAGGCGTCGAATCCGGTGCTGCGCAGGGCTACCTCACCGAACAGGCTCGTGCGCAGGGCGCTGTGCATGCCGTCGGCTGCCACGACGAGGTCTCCGGTCAGCTGCTCCCCCGATCCGGTGGTCACGACCACCTCGTCGCCAGACAGGGCAGCGGCGGTGCCTTCGGTGCCGAAGCGAATCGTTCCCTCAGGCAGGCACCCCGCCAGAATGTCGATGACGTCGGTTCGGGACACGCCGAGCATCGGCCCGAATCGCTCCAGGAGTGAGCCGAGGTCAACGGTCTGAAGCACGGCGCCATCCGGACCGTGGACGGTGTAGGTGTCCAGGACCCGCGACCGCCGCTCCAGTTCGCCATATCGACCCAGGGCATGGAACACGGCCGCTCCGAGGGGATACAGGCCAAGGCCGTAGCCGGCATCGCCGTACGCCTCGGCCCTCTCGAGGACGACAACCTCGTGTGAACCAGTTCGAGTGAGCAGGGCCGCGGCCGTCAGCCCGGCAATGCCTCCTCCGACGATGATCACGCGCATGGTCGACCTCCCCTTCGTCACGGCGTCGTGAGCCGATGGTGTGACTTCTGCTCCACCTCACCGCACCCTCGGATGCTCCGTCGAAGGGCTAGCACTACGACATGGCATCAGGGTCTGAGGCACCGTGGCGTCATGGCGCGGTATCGATCCACCCACAACCCGGCAACGGGAGAGCGCATCCAGTACACCGTGACCGGGCTGGAGTCGGCCGGAGCCCTCGTGCGGTACCGATGGATCTCCGAGCCCGGAGGTCGCATTGTCGACCACACCCATCCGTCCTGCGCAGAGATCTTCACCATCCTGGATGGCGAGGCCACCCTCACGGTGGCGGGCGAGCGGATCCTCCTTGCGGCAGGGCAGAGCGCCGTGGTCCCCGCCGGCGTGATGCACAGCGAGGAGAACATCTCCGGACAGCTGGTGCATGGCATCGTCGAACTCACCCCTGCCTCGCAGACAGCCGAGCTCCATGATGCTCTGGCGGGGATCTCGACCGATCTCCCGCACACCGCCGCTGGCGCCCCGCGCAACCTGCTTCAACTCGGGGCGACCTTCTGGGCATTCCGCGACGACATTCGCGCAAGCTCACCTCCGGTGTGGCTGCAGAACCTGATGCTGCCGGTTCTCGCTGGGGCGGCCCGCGTGGCCGGGGTCACTGCCACCCGCCCGGAGTGGTCGAGCCGCCTGGCCCCCGGCGAGACGGCACCGCCGCTGTTCGACGAATCCCGATTTGGAGCAGCGCTGGCCGCCGCCGGGTACGACTTCGCCCTTGAGACGCCTCGGCCCCTGCACTCTTGAGCAGAGGGCCCGTCACCAGGATTAGAGAAGACCGGTCATGGATTCCCACCACAACCCGACCGGTATGTCATCACCGGTTCTCCCAGCGCACACTGGTAAGTGATCGCCAACGGGAGGAGAACCATGAATACCCAGCCGAGCCAGCCCTTCATCATCGTGGGGGCAGATGGGTCAGTGGAGAGCAGCGCGGCCTTGCACTGGGCGGTGGACCAGGCGGCACTGATCAACGCGCGGGTCATCGTGGTAACGGCCTTCACTGTCCCTGTGACCATCATGGTCACACCGACCTACACTGACGAGGACTACGCACGGGACGCCCAGGAATGCCTCGACCTCACTGTGAGCCGTGCCGACATCGATTCGGCGGATGTATCAGTCGAGTCGCGCCTCGTCGAGGATCGCCCCGCGGTCGCGCTGACCACCATGGCCCGCGGCGCGGAACTGCTCGTGGTCGGCGCCAAGGGGCACGGGGAACTGCCGGGCCTGCACCTAGGATCTGTTGCGTCCTACTGCGCTCATCATGCGCCGTGTCCCGTGGTCGTGCACAGGAGTTGACGAGCTTCAACGGTGCGGCCTGCAGGTCAAGTCCGCACCCCCACGACGGTCAGGTCGAACTGGCGAGCCACCGTTCCCTGACGTCGATCGAAGGTGAGGAAGGCATCCGCATCTGCAAGGATCGCGGCCGCGATGTGCAAGGAATCCAACGTCCGCATACGTGAGGTCTCCGCGATCGTGGCCGCCAGATCAGTCAGTACCGCATCCATCTCCATGATGAAGAAGCCCTGTGACTCATGTGCGAAGGCCGCCTGGGCCGTGACCCGCGTGACCGGACTATCAATGAAGGAGAGACCCCGACGCACCTCCACCTCGGTGACGCGGCTGGCCACAATGCTCCTGCAGCCTCGAATCAGTGTGGATGCCTCGGCCGAGCGCTCCTCTGCCAGGTAGTGGGACAGAAACACGCTGCTGTCCACGTAGGCGATCAATCCTCGGCCCGATCGTCCGCAAGGATCTGCGCCACCGATCGCGTGGCGACAGCCGGAGGCAGCGGGGAGAAGGAGAGCGGACGGGTGGGCGCCGACACGCGTCCGTCGGCGAGCAGTCTGCGCAGGGCATCAGGAAGATCGTCGACCTCCTCGATGGGAGGGGGACTGAGAACGGCCACGGGCCTGCCGCGATCGGTGATGAGAATTCGCTCACCCTCGCGAGCGACTCGCACATAATGCGACAGCCTCGCCTTGAG
>JAIOXK010000015.1 GCA_021741645.1 Candidatus Nanopelagicales bacterium | reverse complement strand
CCCTCTGGGCCCACGAGAGAGCAAGCGCGATGCGTCAGCGGAGCGCGGCGACCGAGTGGGCCGCGAAATGCGGGCCCACGAGAGAGCAAGCGCGATGCGTCAGCGGAGCGCGGCGACCGAGTGGGCCGCGAAATGCGGGCCCACGAGAGAGCAAGCGCGATGCGTCAGCGGAGCGCGGCGACCGAGTGGGCCGCGAAATACGGGCCCACGAGAGAGCAAGCGCGATGCGTCAGCGGTGCGCGATGCGTCAGGCGAGCGCCGCGAGAGCCGCGGCATACTCGTCGGCGCTGCGCGCCTCGCCCGGCCCGTTCACGACCATCCAGCGGATGACGCCCTCCTTGTCGATGACGTAGGTGCCCCGCGTGGCGAAGCCCTTGTCCTCGAGAAAGACCCCGTACGCCGTCGACACCGTGCCATGCGGCCAGTAGTCGCTGAGCAGGTGATGGGTGAGCTTCTCCTGCTCAGCGAACACCTTCAGCGACGGGACGCTGTCGCACGAGACGCTCAGGGTCACCGTGTCGTCATTGTCGAACTCAGGCTGCCGGTCACGAAGAGTGCACAGTTCCGAGGTACAGATCCCGGTGAAGGCGAACGGGTAGAACATCACGACGACGTTCTTCTTGCCGCGGAAGTCCGCGAGCGTCACCTGCTCCCCGTACTGGTTGCTGAGGGTGAAATCGGGGGCGACGTCGCCAACCTGCAATGCGGACACTGAGCACTCCTGTCGATTCAGCTCGCGAGTCGTCGACTCGCGGACGGGCGGGCCTACGACCGCCGAAACTAGCGCTTCGCGCGGGGAGCGACCAGTCGGGTGCCCTGCCACGTGGCGGCTGCACTGATGGTGCTCGTCTGCTGCAGCCCGGCCGTCGGCGCCGAGTCGGCGATGTCCTCGGGCTCGACATGGCCATCGCGCCCGGGCTTGGGGGTCAGCAGCCAGATCACGCCGTGATCGGCCAGCGGGCCGATCGCATCCACCAGCGCGTCGACCAGATCGCCGTCGTCCTCACGCCACCACAGCACGACGACGTCCACGACGTCGTCGAAGTCCTCGTCGACCATCTCATCGCCGACGATGTCCTCGATGGCAAGGCGGAGGCCCTCGTCGACATCGGTGTCGTAACCGACTTCCTGGACAGTGATACCGGGCTCAAGCCCGAGCCGACCGGCCCTCATTCGGGCCTCGTCGTCCGCTGCGGCGGTCACGTCACTCCTCGTCGTCGTCGGGGCCCGCGTGGAGTTCCCCTCCACAGCCCCTACCAGTAAGACCGGTCATCCGACCCCACCACTCAGGCGTAGTCCACCGGACCCAAGCCTCCTGCGCAAGCAACCCTGCCACATTGCCCTTACTTTCTTCGCCACGGCCGGGGCCCACCCGCCTCGGGAGGCGGCCCCATGGGGCCGACGGGGGGGATGACGAGGTCCGAACCATGGGCGGGACGTGCGCTTGCGCGCCCATGCGCAAGGATGGGGGCCACAGCCGCAAGTCCCGTGCCCGGACCCGGTGACCCCGGTCCGGCCCAGTCGAAGGAATGCCGTGACCCCCGGACGTGACCGAGACCCGCTCATCGCCAGTGGCCTGCCCACCCAGTACGTAGACGTCGACCCCGACGAGACCTCTGAATGGGTGGAGTCGTTCGACAACGTCGTCGATCACTCAGGCAACTACCGTGCGCGGTATCTCATGCTCTCCCTGCTTCAGCGGGCCGCTGAGCGCAATGTCGGCGTGCCGAGTCTGCGGAGCACCGACTACATCAACACCATCCCACCGGAGCGCGAGCCGTCCTTCCCCGGTGACGAGAAGCTCGAGAAGCAGATTCGCCGCATCATCCGCTGGAACGCCGCGATCATGGTGCACCGCGCGCAGCGGCCCGGCATCTCGGTCGGCGGACACATCTCCAGCTACGCGTCGTCGGCAACCCTCTACGAAGTCGGGTTCAACCACTTCTTCAAGGGCCCCGATCACCCGGAGGGCGCCGACCAGGTGTTCTTCCAGGGGCACGCCTCCCCCGGCGTCTACGCCCGGGCCTTCGTCGAGGGCCGCCTCACCGAGCATCAGATGGACGGCTTCCGCCAGGAGGTCTCGCACGCCGGTGGCGGCCTGCCCTCGTACCCGCATCCGCGTCTCATGCCGTGGTTCTGGCAGTTCCCGACGGTCTCCATGGGCCTGGGGCCCCTGAACGCGATCTACCAGGCACGGTTCAACAAGTACCTGCAGCACCGAGGCATCAAGGACACCTCCGGCCAGCGCGTCTGGGCTTTCCTCGGTGATGGCGAGACCGACGAGGTCGATGCCGTCGGCGCCCTCACCCTCGCTGCCCGCGAGGAGCTCGACAACCTGACGTTCGTGGTGAATGCGAACCTGCAGCGCCTCGACGGACCCGTTCGCGGCAACGGCAAGATCATCCAGGAGCTCGAGAGCCTGTTCCGCGGTGCCGGCTGGAACGTCATCAAGGTGGTGTGGGGTCGCAAGTGGGATCAGCTGCTCGCCGCGGATCGCGACGGCGCCCTGGTGAATCTCATGAACAACACACCGGATGGAGACTTCCAGACCTTCAAGACCGAGGACGGCGCGTTCGTGCGCGAGCACTTCTTCGGAAAGGACCCGCGCACGGCCAAGCTGGTCGAGGCGTGGAGCGACGAGGACATCTGGAGCCTGCAGCGCGGCGGCCACGACTACCGCAAGATGTATGCGGCGTACGAGGCGGCGTCCAACGTCAAGGGCCAGCCGACGGTCATTCTGGCCAAGACCATCAAGGGCTGGACCCTGGGCTCGCACTTCGAGGGCCGCAACTCCACGCACCAGATGAAGAAGCTCACGCTGGACGACTTGAAGTCCTTCCGCGACCGCCTGCACATCCCCATCACGGACGCGCAGTTGGAGGCGAACCCTTACCTGCCGCCGTACTACCACCCTGGCCCGAAGGACGAGGCCATCGAGTACATGCAGCACGTGCGGCGCGACCTCGGTGGCTCCTACCCCGCCAGGAGTACGAAGGCAGCCCCCCTCGCCCAGCCGGCCGACAGCGCCTACGAGGTCGTCAAGCGCGGCTCGGGCAAGCAGGAGGTCGCCACCACGATGGCGTTCGTGCGCCTGCTGAAGGACCTCATGAAGGATCCGGTGCTCGGCCCGCGTTTCGTGCCGATCATTCCGGACGAGGCGCGCACCTTCGGGATGGACAGCCTCTTCCCCACCGCCAAGATCTACTCCCCGCACGGGCAGCAGTACCTGTCCGTCGATCGCGAGCTGATGCTCAGCTACAAGGAGTCGCAGCAGGGCCAGATCCTGCACGAGGGGATCAACGAGGCCGGATCGGTCGCGTCGTTCACGGCGGTCGGCACGTCGTACTCGACGCATGCCGAGGCGATGATCCCGATCTACGTCTTCTACTCCATGTTCGGCTTCCAGCGCACCGGTGACGGGTTCTGGGCAGCCATGGACCAGATGACCCGCGGTTTCGTCATCGGCGCGACGGCGGGCCGCACGACGCTCAACGGCGAGGGCCTGCAGCACGAGGACGGGCATTCGCACCTGCTGGCGGCCACGAACCCCGCCGTCGTCGCGTACGACCCTGCCTACGCATACGAGGTCGGCCACATCTTCAAGGACGGTCTGCGCCGCATGTACGGCAATGACCCGGAGAACATCTTCTACTACCTGACGATGTACAACGAGCCCTACGTGCAGCCGGCGGAGCCGGAGAACGTCGATGTCGAGGGAATCCTGCGTGGCATGCACCTCGTGAGCGAGGCACCGGCAGATGCCCCAGGCCCACGCGTTCAGGTGCTGGCCAGCGGTGTCGGAGTCAACTGGGCGCTCAAGGCCCAGGACCTGCTCCGCGAGGACTGGGGGGTCCAGGCCGACGTGTGGTCGGTGACGTCGTGGAACGAGCTACGTCGCGACGGCCTCGCCGCGGATCGACACAACCTGCTGCATCCTGATGAGGAGCCGCACATCCCCTACGTCACTGCGCGCCTGGCCGGCAGGCCCGGCCCGGTCGTGGCGGTGTCGGACTACATGCGCGCCGTCCAGGATCAGATTCGTGACTGGGTGCCCGGGGACTTCGTCTCCCTCGGAACCGACGGCTGGGGCATGTCCGATACCCGCGGAGCGCTCCGCAGACACTTCCTGGTCGATGCAGAGTCCATCACGGTGCAGTCGCTGGCCCGCCTTGCGAAGTCAGGTGAGTTCGACGGGACGCGGCTCACGGAAGCGATCGATCGCTACCAGCTGCGTGACCCTGCGGCTGCTGACGCCGGCAACACCGAGGGCAGCGGCTGACATGTCCAAGGATCCACGCCGGTTTCTTCGCTACCTGGAGGCAGAGCGCAACGCCTCCATGCTCTATCGAGCACTGGCAGAGACTCTCGATGGCGATCGACGAGAGGCTCTGCTCGAACTCGCTCAGATCGAGGACGAGCACGCGGCCCACTGGATAGAGAAGCTGCAGGAGTACGGCATCCCCATTCCCCCTGCGCCGACGACTCTGGATGTGTCCGACGCCGCGCTCGTGGCACGCGCACGGGGGGCAGGCTTCACCGACGTCCTCTCCCACCTGGAGGAGGCCGAGGGCGCTGATGCCGGCATGTACGACGACGAGCCCGAGGCCCCTGACTACATGTCGCAGGACGAGCGCGAGCACATCGAGGTCTTCCAGCAGATGCGCACGACGGCGGAGAAGACCAATGCCGTGGACGCCCTGCTCTCCTCACGCAAGGCCGTGGCTGGCGGAGAGTCGTGGCATCGCTCCGACAAGTCCGGCTCGATGCGAGCCGCGGTCTTCGGCGCCAGCGACGGACTCGTCTCCAACACCGCCCTGGTGATGGGCTTCGCCGGCGCTGCTCCGAGCAACGCGACCATCCTCTTCGCCGGGCTGGCCGGACTGCTGGCAGGAGCCTTCAGCATGGCGGCCGGTGAGTACGTCAGCGTTGCCAGCCAGCGTGACCTGTTCCGCCGCGAGATCGAGATGGAGGCTGCGGAGCTCCGCGAGAAGCCCGAGGAGGAGCAGAAGGAGCTCGAGCTGATCTACCGGGCCAAGGGCCTGGACCGCGAGAGCGCCGCGAACGTCGCCCGCCAGATCATGAGCGACCCTCGCACGGCTCTGGACACTCTCGCCCGCGAGGAGCTCGGGCTGGATCCCGACGAGCTCGGATCGCCCACCAAGGCGGCCCTGTCCAGCTTCATCGCCTTCGCCATAGGTGCAAGCGTCGTCGTGGTGCCCTACCTGTTCTTCATGGGCGAGGGAGCCTCGACCTCCGTGCCGCTGATCCTCGCCATCTCGCTGGCGCTGATCGCCATGGTCGTCGTGGGCGGAGTCGTCGGCCGGCTCTCCGGACGCGGCGTGGTGTTCTCCGCCATGCGCCAGCTGATGTGGGGAGCGGGTGCCGCGATCGTCACCTACGGGATCGGTCGGCTCGTCGGCATCCAGGTCGGATAGTCCACACCGCGATGCCCGAACGCCCCGACATCACCCAGCTCACGCGGGCCACCGGGGCGCTCACCACTGCCGCCACCAAGCGCATGGAGGAGACCCTTCCGTGGTTTCGCGGGCTGGGACCGGAGGAGCGCTCCTGGGTCTCGCTCGTCGCCCAGGCCGGCATCACCGCCTTCATCGAGTGGTACCAATCGCCGCAGGACGGTGCTGCGCTCACTGCCGACGTGTTCGGTACCGCACCCAGGGACCTCACCCGGGTGATCTCCCTGGAGCAGACCGTCGACCTCGTGCGCACGACGGTCGGGGTCGTCGAGTCGGCCATCGAGGACCTCGCCTCCCACGAGGACCGGCCGAGCCTGCGCATCGCGGTGCTGCGCTACTCCCGCGAGATCGCCTTCTCGACGGCCGAGGTCTATG
Organism: Candidatus Nanopelagicales bacterium; assembly: GCA_021741645.1. Classification (GTDB taxonomy): domain Bacteria; phylum Actinomycetota; class Actinomycetes; order S36-B12; family S36-B12; genus UBA10649. The sequence continues at coordinate 21,091 of JAIOXK010000015.1, read as the reverse complement.
CCCGTGCAGCCGAGGCCCGCGGCGCTTGGGACGCGCGTCTGGAAGCGCTCGTCGTCGATGCCCTGCTTCGCGACGAGATCGACGAGTCGATCCTTGGCCGGGTTGCCGCTCTGGGCTGGTCATCGTCGACGGCGCTGCTCGTGATCGCCGGGTCCGCTCCCGTCGGCGATCCAGAGACCTCCTTGGATGTGCTGCGACGCACGGCGGAGCATCACGAGCTGGCCCTGTTGAGCGGAATCCATGGCGCGACCCTGCTCGCCGTGGTGGGCGCCGGATCGGATCCCATGCGCTCGGCTCGGCTGCTGACCCCGCATTTCGGCCCCGGGCCTGTCGTCGTCAGCGCCTTGAGCGAAGGTCTCGCACAGGTGCCTCGCGCTGCTCGATCCGCTCTTCAGGGTCTGTCCGCAGCCTGGGGGTGGCCCGACGCTCCACGGCCCGTGGCTGCTGATGACCTGCTGCCCGAACGAGCCTTGGCCGGGGATCCGGACGCGGTGAGCGCCCTCGTTGCCACCGTGCATGACGCCCTGCTCGGCGACGCTGCCTTGTACGACACCGCCTGTGCCTTCCTCGAGCGCACTCCCTCACTCGAGGCGACCGCGCGCGCCCTGTTCATCCATCCCAATACCGTCCGCTACCGCCTGCGCCGGATCGCCGACGAGACCGGCTACAGCCCCACGGATCCCAGAGGGGCCTTCACCCTGCGGGTCGGCCTGACCCTCGGCCGACTGCGTACCGAGGGACTCACCTGACCCGGACCCGGTGCTCGGTGTTGTAGGTTTCCTACAAAACTTCACCAGGGAGATTGGACGCGCCAACAGCGCTTCCAGCCCCCGATTCACGGAAGGCTACGAGGGTGCTCGTTGTTGTCGCGCCCGGACAGGGCTCCCAGTCACCCGGATTTCTCACCCCTTGGCTCGACGTCCCCGGCGTGCGAGACCGCCTGGAGTGGCTGTCGGCCGTGGCCGGCATCGACCTCGTCGCGCACGGCACCGAGTCCGACGCCGACACCATCCGCGACACCGCCGTCGCGCAGCCACTGATCGTCGGTGCTGGCCTGGTGACCCTGCTCAGCCTGTTCCCCCATCCGGCCCACGCCTTCTCCCGCATTGGCGCGGGGGCTGGCCACTCCGTCGGTGAGATCACCGCGGCCGTCGGTTCCGGCGTCCTCAGCGCCGAGCAGGCCATGGTGTTCGTCCGCGAGCGAGGCAAGGGCATGGCCGCAGCCGCGGCCATCACTCCCACGGGAATGACCGCAGTGCTCGGCGGCGACCCCGAGACCGTCGTCGCCAAGGCGACCGAGCACGGCCTGACCCCCGCCAACATGAACGGGGCCGGGCAGATCGTGGTGGCCGGCACGCTCGCGCAGTTGGAGGCCTTCGCCGCCGATCCGCCCGAGGGATCACGGGTGCGTCCGCTGGAGGTCGCGGGAGCGTTCCACACCGAGCACATGGCCCCCGCCGTCGCGACCCTAAGCGGCTACGGCAGAGCAATCACCACGCACGACCCGAGAATCCCCCTCATCTCGAACGCGGACGGCCAGATCGTGCACGACGGACGCGACGTGCTTCAGCGCCTGGTCACGCAGGTCAGCAACCCCGTGCGATGGGACCTGTGCATGGACACCATGCGCGACATCGGTGTCACGGCGGTCATCGAGATTCCGCCCGCTGGCACCCTCACCGGACTCATCAAGCGGGCCCTTCCCGGTGTCGAGACCCTTGCCCTCAAGACTCCGGACGATCTGCCGGCCGCATGGCGGATGATCAACGAGCACGGCACGGAATCGGGCCTGGACAACAACCCGACCTGGCGCATGGTCGTGGCACCGATCAAGGGCACCTTCCGCATGGCTGCGGCCACCAAGGCCGGCGATGACCTGCCGGTGGGCGCGGCCATCGGCACGGTCGAGACGCTCCGCGACACCATCCCGGTCGTCGCTCCGCACGGCGGCACGATCGTCGAATGGCTGCTTGAGGATGGCGATCCAGTAGGCCCCGGCCAGCCGATCATCCGACTGCACCCCCTCAGCCAGGACTCGCACGCATGAGCGCGGCCATCACGCCATCGCGAGGCGCCAACTACGCACGAATCCTCTCCGTCGCCGGCTACCGCCCCGAGCGAGTCGTCACCAACGACGAGCTCTGCGAGCGCATCGACTCATCCGACGAGTGGATCCGCGAGCGCTCGGGCATCATCGAGCGTCGATATGCAGCCCCCGACGAGAGCGTCGCCGACATGGCGGTCAACGCAGCCGGGCAGGCTCTTGAGCGAGCAGGCGTCGACCCCTCGCGCGTGGGCCTGGTCATGCTCGCCACCGTCACCCATCCGTTCCCCACCCCCTCCGCAGCCGCGGACGTCGCGCATCGCATCGGCGCGACCACGGCTGCTGCCATCGATCTCTCCGCGGCATGTGCGGGCTTTTGCTACGGCATCGAGTTCGGCAGCAGCGTGATTCGCTCCGGAGGTGCCGAGTACGTCGTCCTCGTCGGCGTCGAGAAGCTGTCCGACTGGATCGATCCGGACGATCGCGGCACGGCCTTCCTGTTCGCGGACGGCGCCGGCGCCGTCGTGCTCGGGCCGTCCGACGAGCCGGCGATCGGACCGGTCGTCTGGGGATCCGACGGCTCCCAGCTCGAGGCCATCACCATGACGCAGTCCCTCATCGACTACAAGCTTGTCGGGGGTGAGATCTTCCCGGCGTTGGAGATGCAGGGCCAGCAGGTGTTCCGCTGGGCCGTCGGCGAGATGGCGAAGAAGGCCGCCGAAGCGCTCGATGCCGCGGCTGTGTCCGCCGACGACCTCGACGCCTTCATCCCCCACCAGGCCAATATGCGCATCACCGATGCGATGGTGCGAGCACTGAAACTCCCCGAGCACGTGCCGGTCGCTCGCGATATCGCCCACACCGGCAATACGTCAGCAGCGTCCATCCCGCTGGCGATGCAGGCCATGCTGGACGCCGGGGAGATTCCCCACGGCGGCACCGCTCTGGTCATCGGCTTCGGCGCGGGCCTGGTCTACGCCGCTCAAGTCGTGACGCTGCCCTGACCGCGCCGTAGTGTGCTGCCCAAAGATCCCTGAAGCCACCGAACCCACACCAACCAGATAGCACCACCGAAACCGAAAGGAAGTCGCATGAGCCAGGAGATCCTCGACGGCCTCGCCGTCATCGTCAATGAGGTCGCCGGTGTTCCCGTCGAGGACGTCCAGTCCGACAAGTCCTTCGTCGACGATCTGGACATCGATTCGCTGTCCATGGTCGAGGTCGTCATGGCCGCCGAGGACAAGTGGGGCGTGAAGATCCCCGACAGCGAGGTCAAGAACCTCACCACCGTGGGCGACGCCGTCGCCTTCATCGCGGCGAACCAGTAGCCGCACCCTGACCGCTCCGACCGGCGGCGCGGGGATCACTGCGCCGCCGGCCTCGGAACGATCAGCGAAAGACGAGAACTCGCCGCCGATGAGGCGGCACCTACCAAGAACACGAGCACGAAGGAGCAGGCGTCCATGACCCGAGAGGTCGTTGTCACCGGACTGGGCATGACCACGCCCGTCGGCGGTGATGTCGAGTCCACCTGGCAGGCGCTGCTGACCGGGACATCCGGCATTCGGCTGATCGACCAGCCCTGGGTGGCCGAGCAGCCCGCCAAGATCGCCGGCATCATGGCTGTCGACCCCGCCGAGGTTGTTGAGCGCGTCGAGGCTCGTCGTCTCGACCGGAGCCAGCAGGCGGCGCTCGTAGCCGCTCGCGAGGCCTGGGCGATGGCCGGTGCACCAGAGATCGACCCTGACCGTCTGGGCGCCGTGATCTCCACCGGCATGGGCGGACTGACCTCCTTGATGGACGCCTACGACACCCTGCTCGATCGTGGTCCCTCGCGCATCTCCCCGCACATGGTCACGCAGATCATGCCCAACGGCCCTGCCGCGATCGTCGGCCTTGAGGTCGGCGCCCGAGCGGGCGTCCACGGCCAGGTCAGCGCCTGCGCCTCGGGCGCGGAGGCCGTCTCGTACGCCGCCCGAATGATCACGACCGGACGCGCTGATGTCGTGATCTGCGGGGGCACCGAGGCCGTCATCCATCCGATCACCATGGCCGGCTTCGCTGCGATGCGCGCCCTCTCGACCCGAAATGACGACCCCACCGCAGCATCTCGGCCCTACGACCTCGGTCGCGACGGATTCGTGATGGGCGAGGGCGCCGGAGTCTTGGTCCTGGAGTCCGCCGAATTCGCGGCCGCTCGCGGCGCGACGATCCTCGGCATCTACGGAGGTGCCGGGCTGACCTCCGACGGCCATCACATCGCCCAGCCAGACCCCGAGGGCCTCGGCGCAGCGCGGGCGATTCGCTTCGCCATCGAAGACGCCGGACTCAGCACGTCGGACATCGTCCACATCAACGCCCACGCCACGTCCACTCCGCAGGGCGACATCGCCGAGTCGGTGGCCATCCGCGCTGCGCTGGGCGACCACACCGACAACGTCGTCGTCACGGGAACCAAGTCCATGACGGGCCACCTTCTCGGCGGCGCGGGTGCGATCGAGTCCGTCTTCACCCTCCTCGCCCTTCGCGATCGCCTCGTCCCACCGACGGCAAACCTCGTGGACAAGGATCCCGAGATCACCCTTGACGTCGCTGCCGGCGCACCTCGCGAACTGCCGCAGGGCGATATCGCCGCTCTGAACAACTCATTCGGATTCGGCGGCCACGATGTCGCCCTCGTCTTCAGGAGCGCCTGACATGACCGCCACTTCCAAGCAGACGACGGCCAAGCAGACGACGGCCAAGCAGACGACGACCGGCGAGGCAGACCTCGACCCCCGGCATCCGCTCGTGCGCCTGGGCAAGTTCTTCGACAACGGCGAGTTCACGCCCATCTCCCCCGTCGACGACCGGGGCGTCATCGCAGCCGTCGGACTCGCCAACGGCACCCACGTCGTCGCGTTCTGCACCGACCCCACCGTCCAGGGCGGGGCCATGGGCTTCGAGGGCTGCCGAGCCATCATCACCGCCTACGACCGTGCCTTCGCCGACTCCTCCCCCGTCATCGGACTGTGGCATTCCGGCGGTGCTCGCCTGCGTGAGGGTGTTGCCAGCCTCGACGGCGTGGGCCGGGTCTTCGCCGCCCAGACGCGTATCTCGGGCAAGGTTCCCCAGATCTCCGTCGTGCTCGGCCCAGCAGCCGGCGGCGCGGCCTACGGTCCGGCCCTCACCGACATCGTCATCCTCGGCCCGGCCGGACGCATCTTCGTCACCGGCCCGGAGGTCGTGCGCTCCGTGACGGGCGAGGACGTCGACATGGATCGCCTGGGCGGTCCGGAGCCGCACGGTCGGCGCAGCGGCGTTGTCCACATCACGACTGACTCCGAGGATGAGGCCCTCGAGCGGGCTCGTGTCCTCGCCACGCTTCTTGGCTACCAGGGCTCACTCGACATCGACTCCATTCATGACGTCGACCTCGGGGCCACCCTGCCGGACTCCTCCCGCCGCGCCTACGACGTGCACCCCATGATCGAGGAGTTCTGCGACGCCGGGACCTTCGTCGAGCTGCATGCCAAGTGGGCCCCGAACATGGCCGTGGGTCTTGGTCGGCTGGGTGGACGCACCGTCGGCATCGTCGCCAACAACCCCCTCCGCCTCGGCGGATGCCTTGATTCCAACAGTGCCGAGAAGGCCGCTCGCTTCGTGCGCATGTGCGACGCCTTTGCCGTACCGCTCGTCGTCCTCGTTGACGTCCCCGGCTACCTGCCCGGTGTCGGCCAGGAGTGGGAAGGCGTCGTGCGTCGCGGAGCCAAACTGCTGCACGCCTTTGCCGAGTGCGTCGTCCCGCGCGTCACCGTCGTCACGCGCAAGGCATACGGAGGCGCCTTCGTTGCCATGAACTCCGCCTCGCTGGGCGCCACGAAGGTATTCGCGTGGCCCGATGCTGAAGTCGCCGTCATGGGAGCCGTCGCGGCCATCCGAGTTCTGCACCGACGTCGCCTCGCCGAGGTCCCCGAGGAGTCGCGCGCGCAGGTGGAGCTGGAGCTGGCGGCCGAGCATGAGGTCATCTCCGGTGGCATCGCCCGCGCCGTCGAGATGGGCGTGGTGGACGAGGTCGTGGACCCGGCTCTCACCCGGTCAACGGTCGCCCGCGTCCTGTGGGACACCCCTGGCCACCGCGGCCAGCACGGCAACATTCCGCTGTAGCGGCAGGTGCCGCGCCAGCGGCCGGGCATCGAACCACGTCAGTGGGTCGGACAGCGTTGCTCAGACAACGTGGTGCAGCACCCGCACCGTCGATCCTTCATGCGCGCAGCGGAAGGGCTCGAGCTCCTCGTCCCAAGGCGCCCCGATGAGTCGAGAGATCTCGCCGGCGAGCGACTCCCCCGTGGTCGCCACCTGGGTGAGTGCGGTGCGCAGTCGATCCTCCGGGACCATGACGTCCCCGTGCGGACCGATGGTGGCTCGGTAGAGACCGAGGCTCGGGGTGAAGGAGAAGCGTTCTCCCTCGCGGCCCGGGCTCGGATCCTCCGTGACCTCATGGCGGAGCTGGCGGAAAGCTTGCAGAGCGCTCGCGATCTTCGCCCCGGTGCCCACCGGGCCGCCCCAGACCAGTTCGGCCCGCACGGCCGTCGGTTCAACCGGCTGAGCCGCCCAGTCGATCTCGACGCGTGAGCCGAACACGCTCGCCAACGCCCAGTCCACATGCGGACTGACCGCACGCGGACATGAGTGGATGAAGATGACGCCTCGCGCCGGGCCCATACTCGGCCCAGCGTCGGACGCACCCCTTGCATTCACGACGACCGTCATATCCGCCTCCTTCGAGAGTCGCCTTCCCCAGCGTTCTCGAAGCGGATGAATCGTCTTCAGGCCTGTGCGCCCTTGTGTGACGAGGATAACCCCTTCACCGTTCCCCGTGCGCAGGGCGCCCGGCGAGTCGCCTCCTGAAGTCCGCCCCTAGAACAGGAGCGCGAGCCCGCTGGCGATCAGGTACACGGCGATGACGGCCGCCATGCCGCCCACCAGCTGAAACTGGTGGGACATGGTGAAGGCGTACACCTTGCCGAAGGCGGCGTCGGCACGATGACCGAACACGAGTCGGGCCAGGGGCGGGGCCAGGACAGGCGAGAGAGCCAGGGCATAGAGCTCGACGAGCAGCACGGCCTTGATGATCACATCCGTGTCGGCGACCGCGATGTCATGGAGCGCTGGCGCAAGGACCACGAAGGAGGACAGATCCTTGATGCTGAGGGCAAAGGCAATACCGAGGAACAGCCATGTCGACGCCCGCGCGACATAGCCTTCGATATCGGACTCCACCCGATGCTCGAGGCCCGGATGAGGGCGGAAGAGCAGCACCGCGGCCGCCACGAGGATGGCGCCCCCCAGAAGGCGCAATACGGCATCGACGTCGCCGCCACCGCCGGGGAGCGTCGGGAGCTGCGCGAATCCCACGAACATCAGTCCACCGACGATGACGAATGCCGCACCCCCTCCGATGCTGACCGCGAGGGCTCTGCGCTTCCAAGGATCGCCGCCACAGACGAGAATCTGTAGGGCGAACAGTGACGGGGTGAACGCCGCGGCGACTCCCAGCAGGGCGGTCTGCCCGGCGAGCCCGAGAATCGTCACCCGATCATCCAACCATCACCGTCGCACTCGCCGGCGCGGGTTCGCGTCAGCGCAAGGCCTCCAGGACTTCATCGATCATCTCGCGCGTGGTGGACGGGTGCAGGAAGACAAGGCGCCCAACCGTCTCCCCCCGCCACTTGCTCGACGTGACGAACGCACGCTGCTGCTCCAACAGGCGGCGCGACCACGCCTCGTAGTCCGCATCCGTCCAGCCCAGGCGCCTGAACAGGACCACCGACAGGTCGGGCTCCCGTATGAGCGCGCAGGAGTCCATGCCACTGATCCGATCCGCCGCATAGCGCGCGAGGTCGTTGCCGTGCATCACTGCGTCTCGATAGGCGCCGATGCCGTGCACAGCCAGTGAGAACCAAAGCGGCAGTCCCCGGGCGCGCCTCGTCAGGTGATGCGCGAGATCGCTCGGGTTCAGGTCGCCGGTGTCCTCCTCATGAATGACGTCCAAGTACGACGCATCCTGAGTGTGGACGGCCTTGGCCAGTCGAGGATCCCGATACAGCAGGGCTGCCGAGTCGAACGGTGCGAACCACCACTTGTGCGGATCCATCACCACGGAGTCAGCCTGCTCGATCCCCGCATAGCGCGGTGTCAGCCGCGGATCCAGGAGACCCGCTCCCCCGTAGGCGCCATCAACGTGCAGCCACCACCCGCGCTCACGGGCAATCTCGCCGATGGATGCGATGTCGTCGATGATGCCTGCGTTCGTCGTACCCGACGTGGCAACCACGGCGCAGATGTCGGCAACCCCTGCGACTTCTTCCTCACGCGCGAGCGCCCGGGAGATCGCCGAGCCGGTCAGCAGTCCGTCCGTTTCACGGGTGTCCACCACCAGCGCACCCATCATGGTGATGGACAGCGCGTTGGCGATCGAGGAATGCGCCTGGTCACTGACGACGACGCGCAGCGGAATGTCGGGGAGCCCAGCCTGCTGTCGACGCCGCCGCCAGGTGTCGCGTGCCACCACCAAGGCAGACAGGTTCGCGGCCGAACCACCCGACACGAAGACCCCACCGGCACTCTCCGGCATGCCCGCGATGTCCGCCAGCGCTCGGAGCGCCTGGTTCTCCGCGATCACGGCACCCGCCGCCTCGAACCAGGAGATCCCCTGAAGGGACGCAGCCGACACCACCATGTCGAACAGCAGCGCCGCCTTCGTCGGCGCCGAGGGAATGAACGTGAACATCCGGGGGCTGTCCGCCGACAGCACCGTGGGCGCCAGCACCTCCGCATAGACGTTCAGCACGTCGCGGAAGTCGTGGCCGTGCTCATCGATCAGGCCGCTGATCGCCGCTGCCAAGTGGTCCCGATCGGCCAGGCCGTCGAGCGGCACCTCCGGCGTGAGAAGCCGGTCCGCAACGTATTCGAGGATCTCGCGCACCATCTCCGGGTCCGCGTGGTGCATGCGATCCGGAGCTGCATCGTGCGAGTCCGCCGATGACCTGGCAGGCGGAGTGGACGCTGAGGATTGCAGATCGAAGGCCATGGAGCGCCCTCCCAGTCGCCGACGTGAGTCGGTGGACGCGCCGTCAGCCGTTCTGCCAGCAGGCGTCGTGAGGATGCTAGCGAGAGGCCGTCTTCGTCACCAAACGAATCGTCCGCACGGCGACCAGCACCCACACCAGCGCGAGGACGAGCGTCGCGATGACGCCCGCGGCCTTCATGGGGGCTGAGTCCAGCGACGTTCCGATGGCCATGATCGACAAGGTCATGGCGGCGACAGGAAACACGTACCCCCACCAGCCCGGATGGAAGGGAACTCCTCCTTCGCGTCGGAGTCGGATCTGCTCCAGCCCGGCGAACAGCGCCCACCAGAGCCCGAAGCCCACTCCCATCGATGCGACGATGATGCCGGCGGTCGTCCCGTCAAAGCCGGGCAGCCCGATCTCCTCCCCCGTTTGAAGCAGCCGAAGCAGGCCGAAGCCGAGAACGCCGGCCGGCGCGAGCGGGATCCACAGTGACGGAGCCATCTGCGCAACCTGACGAGGACGCAGGGCCAGTCGCGTCATGATCAGCGTGAACATCGCCATGAACAGCACGGTGCCGATTCCGAAGAAGGCGAACGCGACCACCATCAGCCACGGTGCCTGCTCGGGGTACTCCAGCATGACCGGAACGATGGTCAACGGGACGATCAGGTTCATCACCGGAGGGATCAGCCAGCCCCCATTGACCGATGCCAGGTCATTCGTGTTCGACGCGATCGCGTTCGCCCACACAATGCCGATACCGGTCGCGAGAATCACGCCGATGACGGCGAGGACGATGTCGATCCATACGGCCACCGTCGTGGGGATGATCTCCGGCCCCACCCGCGCCCACGCCACGGCGAGGACGAGGAGGCCCGCGGGGAGGGTCGCCAGCATCGCTCCATGACCGGGATCGCTGAGCTCGCTGACGAGCTCCTGCCGCCGAACCAGCCGCCGCCCGTATCGGGGCCATAGGACGATCGCCAGGCCCGTTGCCAGCAGGAGGAAGGCAACACCCAGCCACGCAAGCCACGGAAGGTCCCATGTCTCGGACTGCGTGACAAGCACGATCGAGGTGGCCCCCGTTCCCATCACTGACCCGAACCACGCCGGATGCTGATGCACCGGGTTCATGAGCGCCTCCTCGTGTGTCGACCTATACCCCTTGGGGTATCCTATCGAGGTGCCAGTCACGATGCAGACCACCCGAACCCCCCGCCCATGGACCGCGCTGCGCACCTGGTCCGCGCGTCGCTGGTGGGTTGCCATCGGCGCTGGTCTGGGAACGATGCTGATCGTCGCCCTGCCCACGGCCGTGATCCCCAACCCGATCTTCGGCAGGGCCATCGAGGTCACCTGGTGGTCCTATCCGGTGGTGATTCTCACGGGAGTTCTCGGCGGCCTTCTCCTGGCGACCTATATCAAGGAGCCCGCGCCCTATGCGCAGGACGCGGATTCCGGGGAGCAGGCCGATCGCCCCCTGACGCTCGGAGCGGTCGGCGGCCTCGTCTCGTTCTTCGCCGTGGGCTGCCCTGTGTGCAACAAGATCGTGCTGATAGCTCTGGGTGCCTCCGGCGCAATGACGTGGTTCGCACCGATACAGCCGTTCCTCGCACTGGCGTCCGTCGTGCTCATGGGCTGGGCATTGCACGCCCGTCTCAAGGGCGAGATCTCCTGCTCCATCACGCCGGCAAGCTGACCTCTCACCGGCCCCAGGCGGGCGCGTCCACGAACGACCGCTCCCCTCACGGCAGAATGGCGAGCATGCCTGCCACGCGACACATCCTCGCCTCCAGCGGAGGCTTCATTCCCACCGGACTCTGGGGAGTCGTCCGCCCCGGCGGCATCATGACCCGCGCCCTGGAGCTGACGGGCAAGACGCGGCCACGCGTGTGCTTCGTGCTCACCGCGAGCGGTGACGACCCGTCCTACCTGTCGATGATGTACTCGGCGATGTCGGACGTGGGCTGCGACGTCGACCACCTGGCCCTGTTCACTCAGCCGAATCGCCCGCCGGCCGACGTGATCGGCGCGGCGGACGTCGTCTGGGTCGGCGGTGGCAGCGTCGCGAACCTGCTGGCCCTGTGGCGCCTGCACGGTGTCGATGAGGCGATGCATGACGCGTGGGAGCGCGGCGCGGTGCTGGGCGGCGTCAGCGCCGGATCCATCTGCTGGCACGTGGGTGGGCCGACGGACTCCTTCGGCAAGGACCTGCAGCTTGTCGACAATGCCCTGGGGTTCCTGCCCTACGGAAACGGGGTCCACTACGACTCCGAGGAGCAGCGCCGACCACTCCTGCAGCGGCTCGTCGCATCAGGCGAGCTGCCCACGTCGTATGCGACCGACGATCGGATCGGCCTGCTCTACCAAGGCACCGAACCGGTGGAGGTCGTCGCGGACCTGCCCGACTCCACGGCCTCCGCATACCTCGTGGAGGCCGTGGGCGGGACAGCGAAGGAGACTCGGCTCTCGGTCGGGCCCCTGCCGCGCTAGCCGATCAGAGCGTCACGAGGCCACGCGTGCTGCGTGCGCCTCGGCCTCCTTGACCAGCGCCTCCAACTGAGTGGTGGTCGAGGTCAGCTCGCCGTCCCAGTGCTGGGCACGCACGCACCACATGACCCGCTCTCGACCCTCCTCCAGCCCCGCGCGCATCTCAGTGCTGGCATTGGTACCCAGTCGATCAAGCACGCGATCAGAAGCGGCGACCCAGGTCTCGGCCACCTGGAGATGGAGGACTTCCTTGCCCATGTCCCGGACTACCGAACTGGCCTTGGACTCATCAGGTGATGTCTCCTGCAGATCCTGCTCCAGGCGATTGACCGCCTTGATGAAATCCTTGACGGCGACGTCATGAGCCGATGATGTTCGCAGCAGATGAAGGAAGTCCTCACACGCCTTCTTCACGTCGGCACGAGCCGAGTAGAAGCGTTCGTCTGATCGATGCGGGACCTGCTTGGCAGCTATGCGGCTGAGGCGGTTCTTGCCGGAATCGGTGGTCTTCATCATGCGCTCCTTCACGCTGTTGCTACGGATGAGCGTCGAACACCTTCATTCTGCTACCGCCACGGCGTCTCGTCCATGCTCTCCCGCGAATTCAGGACCAAAGCCCTGCCCGCGGGGAGATCTCCTGCCGGGCTGTCGCTTTGACCGGTCAATGACCGGTCATGCACACTGGAGTGGTGAAGGGACTGCTGGCGGTGGGCGTGTTGGCGGCACTGGTGCTCGTCGGCGCGCCGACGGCATCGGCGGCCGACTCCACGGGAGCAGCACCGTCGATCTTCGCCGGCCATGACGAGGACCTCGTGGGTGCCGGCTGGGCTGCCTGCCCGTCCCCCATCACCTGGTCCGTGGATGTCTCATCGCTGGACTCGACCACGGCGCAAGTGCAGATCCAGCATCTGGCCTGGGCCTTTGACCAGTGGTCGCGCGCCTCAGGACTCGAGTTCGCCTTCGCCGGCCGCACGCGCATGAGCTTCGACGAGCGGTCCTTCACGCTCCGAGCGCGCTCCGGAGAGCGCGCTCCGGAACGCCACATTGCGATCTCCTACCTTCCCCAGCGGGAGTACCGCACCCTGAATGACACGATCGTGGGCATGGCATCCCCCAGCCTGGTGTGGCGCGACCGGCGAGAGATCACGTCAGCCACGGCCGTCTTCTCTCGCGACTATGCGGTCGATGCCTCCTCGCGCGAGAGCAGGGCCCTCCTGCTTCACGAACTCGGCCACGCCCTGGGGCTGGGCCATTCCGAGGACGCCGGTCACGTCATGCACGAAATCGTGCAGACCCGCACGTCGCTGACGGCCGCCGACATCGCGGGCGTTCAGTCGCTCGTCACGTCCTGCTCGGCAGGAACTGCCACCACCACAACGTTGTCCTGATAACCGCCGTTGTCCGGGTCGTAGTAGCCACCGCAACTGATCAGTGTCAATCGCGGCGGGCCATCCACGGCGAACAGCTCGTCGTACGGCAGCTTCTTTTTGAGGATCGACTCCCGTGACACGACTCGATACTCCAGGCTCTCGCCCGCGTCGTCACGAACGAAGATCCGATCACCCGGACTCAACTCACCCAGCCGGTAGAACACTCCCCTGCCCTGTTCGCGACCATCGCGATGCGCGACGAGAACCGCGGAGCCGCGGTCGGCTCCCGGCGGGACTCCCCACTCGTACCAGCCGACGATCCTGATGTCATCGGGAACCTCCAGAGCACCGTTCTCATCCAAGGCGACCGGCACGATCGAGGTGCTCACGTCGATCGCGGGGACGCGCACACGACGAGGCACCGCGTACAGGTCGGGTGAAGCTTCCACCGACGGTGTCGTCGATGGTGCGCCCGAGGGAGAAGAGGTGACCACCGGCGCCGCAGAAGTCGAGGCGCTGGGCCGCTGGCCAACCGACTCGACGCTAGTGGACTCGTGGCTCTGCCACTGCCACCAACCGAGGGCGCCAAGCGCGACGACGAGCCCGGCGATGCACAGCACCAGAATCAGGCGCAGCAGGCGGGGCGTCGTCATGGGATCAGCGTGTCACGAAACTGGGGGTGCATTCACCCACGCACGACCCTGTCAGCGGTCATCCTCTGGTCCAAGAACTCAGGTGCCACGTAGAGGGGGCCCACCTCGGCGGTTCCTGACCTGCGCCGAGGCGGGCCCCACGGAGGGACCTCGCGACAGGAGGGGGGCTAGTCGCGAGGTCCAAGCAGACGGAAGCCGGCGAAGCCGGCCAGAGCCAGGCCGCTGAGTCCCAGCGCCATCACCCAGGCGGGCACGGACGAGGAAGTGATATCCGTGCCCAGTCTCTCGGAGGAGGCGATCGTTGCCGCCTGCGGAACGGCCACCTGAACCACAGTGGCGCCGGTGCTGCTGGGGAGTTCATCGCTCGGTGGGATGCTCACCACCGACACGTCGCTTGCGGAGCCCGTGCGCGCATCCTGGTCCGTCGAGGACAACCCGCCATGGGCAGCCATGGCCACGGCCACCAGAACCAATCCGACCACGACCACGCGAGCGACGACGTAAGCGCTCTGCCATGAGGCCGCGTGCCACTCATGCCCTGGGCCAGGGACGGTCGAAATGCTCATGTATTGAGGTTGGGTCAGCAGGGGCCCTGCTGACAAGTCCATACCGATGGATTGCCCGCATGCGTCGGTCAATGACCGGACAATCAGTGCGCGGGGTGAGTCACTCGGTGAGCATGCCTCGCATGTCAGCCAGTCGCACGGCTTCGTGGCGTCCGCCCACTCCGAAGTAGCGATAGACCACCATCGTCTCCTGACGAACCGTGGACTCACTGAAGCCGATGCGCTTGGCGATCTGCGCATTGGTGAGGCCCTTGGCCATCATGCGAAGCACGATGAGCTGCCGCTCGGAGAGCTCCTTGGGTGCGGCCTTGCGCCTGCTCACCCCCGGACTCTCGGCAGCCACGGCGTTCACGGTCGTCAGCCCACCATCGGCGGACCCTGAGCCATCAGGTCCATGCTCCGTGCCTGCACCCGTGACCAAGGACAGATAGAGCGCCAGTACGGCGCCCACTCCGTTGAGGTCAGCGCGCAGGGCGTTCTCATCCGGCTCGCTCGCGAAGGTGAGCTGGAGGGCACCCACTCGTTGATTGGGGAGTGACAGGGGCCAGGTCACCAACGGGTCGGTGCTGCCGTGCCCGCCATTGAGCCGGGGGTAGTTCGTCCGTGCAGGAGAGTCGGAAGTAAGGAAGACGGGCTCGCCGGTCCGAACGGTGTCGGCGAGTGGCTCAGGTGCCCACAGTGACAGGGATGACAAGCCGCTCAGGTCGGCAGCGGTCGAACCGAAGCTGCCGATCACGTGGAGGGAGCCATCCACGCCGAACAGCATGAGCGTCGCCTGTCGAGTCTCGTGTTCGCTCAGCACCCGCAGGACGAGGTGCTGGCACAACTGGTCACCTGTGGGCCGGGCCATCAGGAATCGGACGATCCCGAGCATCGCCTCGGCATTGAGCAGGTCGTCGCGGCGTCTGCCACGCTGACCCACGGCCGAAGCGCCCGTCATCTGGTCTATGCTTGCCCTCCCCAGGTCAGACCCCATCGCGATCTGACGGCCTGCGCCACGAGTCTAGGTCCCAGCACTTCCTATCCACCCGTCATACTGACTTCTGGCGCTCGATGGCGAGTCGCCCCATCGTGAGGAGCCGACATGAGTGAGAACCCCAAGCGCGACGAGTCCCAGGACGCTGAGCGCCACGAAGAGGACATCAAGCACCATCCGCACTCGCACGAGAGTGAAGAGGAAGAGGAGTAGCGCAGGTCGGGCCGCGGTGGGACCCGAGCGCATCACCCTTCGATCTCCGCAACCCGGCTGCCGACGATGTCCAGCAGCAAGGCCCTGTCGACTTTCCATCCCACCGGGATCCGAATGGTCTTCTTGTTGATCTCATAGCCCTCAAGCCGGGGACGGAATCGTTCGATCACGTTGTCGCCCCAAGGGCCGAGCAGGATGTGCTCCTTGCCCGCGGTCACGCCGATCACATAGTCCTTCCCGAGCTTCAGCATGGGCTGGTTCCAGGCGATCACCGGCTCCATGTCGGGGTGGGCCTTGACGATCGTGGCGAAGATCGACTGCACGGTCTTCGCCTTGTCCGCATCGAGCTGAGCCAGGTACTGCTCGTGGGTCTCGAACCGACGGGAGGTCTTTGAGCCGCGGCTGTAGAGAACGAGGGCATTGGCATGGGCTCTGCTGAACCCGTGGTTCTCCTGCAGATAGGCCATCTGCTCGGGGTACTTGCGGTCCTTGATCTCCGCCATCACGTCGAACCAGTAGGACATCGGCTGGCCGGTCTTCTTCTCAATCGCGGGGAAGTAGGAGGAGCGATCGGGGTTGCGTTCAGCCATGACCCCATCGTACGGATCATGCAGCCGAAGGGGCACGCACACCGCCCACCCACGAAACCTCTACGTCGGCGGTGCCGTCATTCTCCGCCCACGGCCGCCAGAACGGCCGCGTTCATGCGCTGGATGGCCGCGCCGTCAATGTAGGACGAGCAGGCCGTCACGGGCCTGCCTCCCGACACTTCGGGACCGATCCAGTCGTACACGTCATCACTGAAGGTGTTCGGTGGACCGACGCCCAGTTGAACGCCCCCGGTAGCGCACACCAGATCCTCAGGATGCAGGGCGTACCAGACAACAGATGCATCCCAGACAGGTTTGACGGGTGCGATCTTCTCCTCCCACCAGCGGGCGTACGGCACCGATGCTTGACCGAAGTAGCGGCCCTTCGGCGAGCTCGACGCTGCGAGGTCGTCCACCACAGACGTGGGAATCCCGGTCGATGACGATGCACCGAAGGTGACGGCGGTCACGGGAATCGTTGAATACTGCACTAATACTGACAGCGCCCGCGGATCCATGGAGTAGTTGAAGTCGCGAAGAGACTTCCCTTCGAACAGGAGAGGACCCGGCGCACTCCCCACCAGAGCGACAACGCGGCCCACCTGCGCCGCAGCCTTGGGGAAATTCAAGGCCAGACATGCGACGTCGGTGAGCGGACCGGTGGCAAGGATGGTGACGTCCTGGTGCTTGCGCACTTCCCGCGCCATGAACCGCACACCATCGTTGATGCAGGTCGACGAGAGTTCGCGTCCGTCGTACGTGGTGGGCCCTGCCACCGGCAGCCAGGACGCGGCACCTGCAACGATCGGCGCGTCCACCCCGGACATGCGCACTTGCCGGCGCGCAACCGCCATTTCCGCAGTCAGCGAATTGTTCCCCATCGTCACGACGACGCCAAGGATGTCGAGGTCGTCTGACGCACCTGCCAGGGCCAGAGCCCAAGCATCGTCGTAGTCCGACGGGCTGGCCTGAGTGCCGTTCGCATTTCCGGTCGCCAAGCCCATGGCGAGGTCCATGGACAAGATCACCTTCGTCGCAGGCTCCTGGGAGGCAGCGTTGGCCTCACCGGGTGCCACAAGGATCACCATCAAGGCGGCCCAGAGCAGCCCCTGCAGACGTCTCACGCGCATGTGATTCCCTTCGCCCGAATACACCTCATGAGGGTGGGCGGTGGGAAGAGACAGAAACGATGACCTTCATCTCGTGCACTTCCCCCGGATGAAGCGTGATTGCCCGATCTCCCACGTTCCCTGTCTCGACACAGACCATATCCCGCCACTCCTCGTCGCCGAAGTCAGCCATCGCGCGGGACTTGTCCACCCACGGATTCCAGACGATGGTCGAGGCAGATCCTGACTTCGCGATCGTCACTGATCGCGCGAGTGCCGGGTCGCGGAGGATGACGTCGGACGTGCTCGAGTAGACGCGGTCCACCTCACCGTCGAAGATCACGGGACCGGCCTGCACGACGTGGCGATCAAGGAGCTTGTCGTGGTACTCGGCACCCTCCAGCCCCACGATCGACACTGATGAGGCGTCACCCACGGCCAGGTACGTGTGCAGTGCCACCTCGAAGCTGAACGGTGTCGCGTCCGTGTTCTCCACGAGGAGAGTCAAGGTCAGCTCGTCACCGAAGGAAGCCGTCGACGTCATCCGGTAGCAGTAGGGAAACTGCGGATCCACCGCCTGCTCCTGCGTCAGCACGTGCACAACGGTCACCGTGCCGTCCTGCTCGGTAGTGGCCGTGCAGGGCCAGGTGACCAGTCGAGCGAAACCATGAGCGGGCGACATCGCTCCAGACCTGCCAGCACCGAACCAGGGGAAGCAGATCGGGACTCCTCCGCGGATCGCGACGTCACGGGCGAAGACAGCGTGCGAACTCAGCCAGATGACCGGCTCAGCACCGGAGGGCTGCCACTGCAGAACCTGCGCACCGTGATCCGATATCCGTCCGATGGCTACCGGTGTGTCAACAATGAGGCTCCCCATTGCGCCCTCTCTCTCCAGTGCGGTGTCAAGAAACGGCGCTGCAGGTGTTCGCCCTATCGCGGCTGCAGGTGTTCGCCCTATCGCGGCTGCAGGCCCTCGTCGATGATGGCGTGCAGCTCGGCTTCATCAATGGTGCGACCGGTATACGTCGAGGCTGTTGCAAGAACCTTCGCCTTGGCACCGTCGATCTTGTCCGCAGGCTTGGCAAGCGCCGCTGTCCAGTCGCGATAGAGCTCCCACGCGAGTTCCCGCTGACGCAGCGCCGCGTTGACCCTGACCATCTGGTCCGGCGTCGCCGTCAGGTGCCAGGTCTCACTGATGGCCTGAGGCAGCACATCGCGGTAGTCATGCCCGCCCTCGGAGAAGATTCCCGGAGTCGGGACCAGAGCATTCTGCATGTCGAAGAAGGTGGTCAGGACCGTCATGCCTGGCAGCCACCGCGTGCCATGCGGAGCGCCGAAGGGGCGCCTGTCGTCTGGCCCCAGCCAATCGGGCTTGCGCCACGCCACCTGGGCTCCGAACTTAGGGATCGGATCGTCGCCGTTCATCAGGAGCAGGTACTGCACCTGGCTGCGCTCTTCCGCCGAGAGGGCTCGCCAGTCCATCAGATTCCGAGGAAGGTAGGTCGCTCCCGGGCCCACCGCCGGCGGCTCGGCGACACTGCGGGTACCCCAGAGCTCGCCACGCCACTGCGTCGCGGCCGGTGTGCCGATCCACAGTGCCGCATCGATGCCCGTCCCCTCGAGCCCAAGGGTGCCGGTGCCGCGGAACATCTCCTGACTGACCTGCGAACCCAGGCTCTCGCCGAAGAGGAAGAGCTTCGGTCGCTGGTCTGCTGGCATCGCCATCAACCGCTCCGCGATGCCATGCATGACCATGGCGGTCTGCGCCGTGCCGGTCGGGACCCGCGTCAGCGATAGGGCCGATGGCAGCACTGAATACTGAATCGCTGCGGAGGCGCAGTCGCCGAGCATCAGGTACTCGAACGTCTCACTGGCCACGTAGTTGACGTAGCCCGACCCAGTCGGCGAGAAGAGGGCAAAGGCCTTGCGCTCCAGCGCCTTCGTGCGATCGATCTCGGAGAGCAGGATGCGTGCGCGCTCCTCATCGTCATGGGTCATGTCAAGTGAGGCATAGACGCGAATGGGCTGCATCGCCTGATCGACGCCCATGACGGATGCGATGTTCTCCGGCTGCAGGGTCATGCCGAGCCAGCGCGCCCCTTCGCGCGTGACCTTCGCCCATTCGATTCCCGAGGCCGGACTCCCGGTGATCTCTGGCGCCTGCGGGGGTGTGCGCATGCCGGGTTCGACAGCGCCGCCCCCCTTGCTCAGCAGCGCCGACACCTTCACCACCGCAAACCACACGGAGCCGACGGTCAAGGCGGCCGAAGTCATGCGGCCGAGCATTCGGTGATCCTGTGGCTCACCACCAATGACTGCGGTAGCGCCCTTTGCAAGAGCTCCGGTAAGTGCGGACTCCGCGTGGGCGAAGCCGTAGGTCAGGGCAGCGACACCGAGGCCGATTCCAGCGGACTGCGCGGGCGAGACCTCGCGCGCGCGGTCCTCCAGGAAGTACTGGCCCTTCACATCGATGGCGCCGGGCATTGCAGAGTCCACGGCCGAACCCGGACGCTGCTCCCATGGCTTGAGGCTCAGCCATGAGCCGACGCCCACCACTGCGGCAGCGGCGAGTGCTGACTTTCGACTGAGTCCAGGGGTGCGCCCGTTTGCGGCAGTTGTCACGATGCTGGCCGACGAGACCGCCGCCGCCGTCTGGGCCACCAAGCGTCCGACCGCCCTGCGGCTGCTCTCATGCTCTCGCCAGGAAAATGCCAGAGCAGCCCCTGTGCTCACCGCCACCGTTGCACCCGCGACGATGAGCCGCGCCCGCGACGAGGCCTCATCGGTGCGGCTCACGCGCGAGGCGATGGCACCCAGCAGCGAGTCTCCAGCCGAGAAGACGCCGTACGCCCCCGCGGACGTCACGCCAGTGATGATCGCCTGATCCCGTGAGGCTCGGGTCAGGAGGTTCGGTTGATACGAGCGCGCCACAGCGAACGCCGCTCCGATGATCCCCGTGCCGGCCGCATGATCCATGCTTGCGCTCCTCGTCATCCCACTGCTCCCCCACGGAGCCACTCATCCTTGCATGCAGACCAAGGCGCCTTGCAGTCCTCTCTCGAACCTGATCGCCGTCGCGACATCGCAGACTCCCACGGCTAGACCGAGCCCACAGTTTCGTCACCCGGACTGACGAGGAGGGCAAACTTCTCCGCCGGTCTTCCGGAAACTGCCGAAGTATCGAGCAATCCGTTACCAGCGAGTTGTCTCCATTCATCGACGCCCCTTGCCACCTTGTAGCCCATGAATAGACCAACTACCCTCACCATCGCCGTTGTCCTACAGTGGATTGCGGCCGTCCTCTACATCATCACGGGCGTAGGCGTGCTGATTGCCGCGTTCGCAACCCTCAACTCAAACGTTCGTGATCAGATCACAACGGCCTTTGAGAATGAAGGTGTGACGGGCGTTTCGGCTGGGATGACCACCGCCGGAGTCTTTATCGCTGCCCTCGTGACCATCGGAATAGCAGTCATCCCAGTGATCGTTGCGATGTCCCTCGCCCGCGGCCACAACTGGGCGCGCATCCTGATCACGATCATCGTGGCTCTTGGCATGCTTAGCTCAATCGGCGCCCTCATCGGTGGCCAGTGGGCGGCACTCGCACCACTCGCCGTCGAGTTGGTCATCCTTTGGCTGATGTGGAACGCATCTTCGTCCGCATACATCAAGTTCAAGACAGCCGAGCGGGCAGCTGCCTCGGAGTGAGCCACCATCACAGTCACGAAGAAGGGGTGCCTTCTGGGGCACTCCTTCTTCGTGACTAGGACACTTCGTCAGTGGCGCGCAACCTCCTTGCTGAGCAGGTTGATGCGCTTGAGGATCTGCCGGTTCTCTGTCTGCCACCACAGGTAGTCCTGCCAGGCGTTGCGGTCCCAGACCAGCCGCATCAAGTAAGTCGCCTCACGCAGGGACTCGAAGTCGGCGAGCGACACGATCACGAATGGTTCGTGCCCGGCGCGCGTGATCACGACGTCCTCGCGATCATCGACCACAGAGTCGGGAACCTCGGCGTACTGGGT
>JAIOXK010000014.1 GCA_021741645.1 Candidatus Nanopelagicales bacterium | reverse complement strand
TACTTGGCCATCGTGCCGGCGCCCTTGCTCGATTCATCGTCCGGATGCGCGTGCACGGCCATCAGGCGAAGGTCACTGCTCACGGGGATAGTCTCCCCTACGTGCCCTCACCGTTCACTCGGGACCAACTCAGCCCCGAGATGCAGGCCCGTTACGGCCTTGATCGACGCCCGGTCGGCGTCTGGATCAGCGTCGGAGCCCTGATCGCGGCCTTCGTCGGCATTCTCGCCTTCATCACCGTGGGCGTGACGGGCAATCCGGTCGAGCCACGGCTCGTGGCGTGGAAGGTGGTCGCTGCCGATCGCGTCGACGTGACCTTCTCGGTGAACAAGCCAGCCGACGCATCCGTCTACTGCGTGCTCCGTGCGCAGGACGAGAACCGCATCGATCTCGGCTACGCGACTGTCGACGTGGCCCCGGGAAAGAGCAACGAGCTGATCACGTACCCCCTTCGCACCCTCGCCCCCGCCTTCACCGTCGAGCTGCTCGGCTGCTCGGTTGACGGCCCGCCCGGCGTGACTCCCCCGCAGTTCCCGCCGGGTGTGGTGCCGCCAGAGCAGCCGTGGGCTCAGCCCTGAAGCGCCTGCTCCAGCGCTTGCCTCGCCAGAGCCGAGACGGAAACACCGGCGCGCGCAGCTGCCTTCTCTGCACGCCTCTTCAGCTCCGGGCTTACGCGAATGGCAATCGCCGGCGACACTCCCGCCGCGCCACTGAGAGACGGTCGGCCCGAGTTCACACTCCTCACAGCGCAAAAAGGCGCTCTCATCTTCTTTCCTCCGTCCCCCTCGCTCGATTGGGCCCGCCACCGAACCGGAGGTAACCTCTCTCCTTATGACTGAGATCGATGTCACCTGGCTGACCCAGGAGGCCTACGACCGCCTCGTGGCTGAACTGGCCGATCGCGAGGGTCCCACGCGAGAGCAGATCAAGAACCGCATCGCGGCCGCTCGCGAGGAGGGTGATCTCAAGGAGAACGGCGGCTATCACGCCGCGCGCGAGGAGCAGGGCAAGAACGAGGCGCGAGTGCGCCAGCTCAAGCACCTGCTCGAGCACTCGCGCATCGGCGCTCCTGAGGCTGCCGATGACGAGGCCGCGGCCGGCAAGGTGGTCACCGTCTACTTCGCGGCGTGGGACGAGGAGGAGACCTTCCTGCTCGGTTCTCGCGAGGAGGCCGCGCATGCCTCCATCGAGGTCTACTCGCCGACGTCGCCGCTCGGCGCAGCCGTGAACGGGGCCAAGGTCGGCGACACCGTCACCTACACCCTTGCCAACGGCAAGGAGATGACGGTCGAGATCCGCAAGGTCGCGCCATACGGGGGCTGATCCCGCTCCAGCCCACTCTGGGGGGCCTATGCCTCCAGAAGCACGGCTTGAGCACCCAGGTCCTGCGCCAGCACTGCCGCGCGCGAGTCGAACGTCGCCAATGAGCCGCCATGCGCACCGGCAATCAGCGCCAGATGCGCATCTGTCACCCATCCCGAACCATGGACGTGGTCAGCAAGCGACGCGCTTGTCTCGGACAGGCGCGTCGAGTCGGCCCAGAACCGGTGACCGGGCAGCGCGCAGTAGCGCCTGAGCACCTCTGCGGCCTGCCCGGGTGTGATGCCCTCAGGGAACACGCGAGCGTTGCTGGAAATGCGCACGAAGCCCGATTCCGTGATGGGTGTGGTCGCCCAGCCAGCCTCGTGGACCTCAGCGAACCATCGAGTCGCTCCTGCATGGTGGACATGATTCGGCCAGGCCAGCGCGATGAGGACGTTGACGTCGAGCAAATACGTCACGCCTCGTCCATCGCCTCGCGCACCATCTCTGCTGTCACCAGGTCAGCGTCGTCGGACACCACGAAGGTCGGGAAGAGTGAGTCTGTGGCCTGTGGACGAAGGCCGCGGAGCGCGAGTTCGGACACGGCGGCGCCCAAGGAGATCCGCTTCTGCCGAGCGAGCGATCGAGCGGTGTCGAGAACCCGATCGTCAATATCGAGGGTCGTACGCATCAAAGCATCATATCATCATCGCATCAAGAACCCCCTTCCACTGGACTCTCCCCTTCCGCATCATGATGCGATAACCATCGCATGGAGATGTATTCTGCGAGCATGCGTACGACGGTCGATCTCCATGACGACGTCGCCAAGGCCGTCGAGGATCGGCGACGAGCGACAGGCCGCGGACTCAGCGCGACCATCAACGAACTGGTTCGTGAAGGCCTCCTCGCCCAGCACTCGGATCGATCCCGCTTCGTCCAGACGTCCAGTCCCGTCGGCCTGCGCGTCGACGTGAGCAATGTGGCCGAGGTGCTCGATCTCCTCGACGACCACCAGTGATCGTCCATGCTCCTTGACGCCAACGTCCTGCTGTACGCGGTCGACGCGACGGACGCTCGGCACGCGACGGCAGTGGAGTTCCTCGAGTCCGCGCTCAACGGCACTTCACGGGTGGCCTTCCCATGGCAGTCGATCACGGCCTTCATGCGCATCAGCACCCATCCACGGGTGGCCCTTCAGCCCCTCAGCGCGGAACAGGCCGCCGGCCACATCGACGCGTGGCTGAGCACTCGACCCGCGTGGATCCCGGCCCCCACTGCTGCCAGCGCTTCTATTCTCTGCGACCTGCTGCGCTCATCGGGCGCCACAGGCAACCTGGTCTCGGATGCGGCCCTCGCGGCCGTAGCGATCGAGCACTCGATCCCCGTGATCACGAACGACTCGGACTTCCATCGCTTTCCCGTGACCGTGGTGAACCCGTTCGCATGAGCGTCGCGTCACTCGCCTGCCTGATCGGCCCTTCGATCGTGAAGAAGCTCCTCGACCAGTGGGCGATCTTGCACACGATCGCGGAGCCACTCCAGGGCGCTGTCGACTGAGAGCTCAATCCGGGCGTCATCATCAAGCAAGGCCTGATCGACCATCTCCGGTGTGATGCGTGGACCATCAGCAGAGACGGCAAACGTCGGCAGTGACCGTTCCCGCTCCATGCCTGAATTGTTGGACGAACGGCAGGGCGGCGCAACCATGCACCCCTCGTTCGCCTCTACGTCCCGACCGGGGCCTCGAAGGTTACCGAGGCCGTCGTGAGCGGCTTGCCGCTGCTGGACCTCATGGGCTGGTCAAGGCCCAGTGCCTTCGCCCCCGCGCGGTCACTCCCGGCGCCCGAGATCACCTTGCCCCGGCCGTCGACAACGACTGTGCGGTCCTTGCCATCGATCGTGAAGGTCGTCGACACGGTCACGGTGTACTCACCGGCAACACCCTGCTTCTTCATGAACGACACGATGCGCTTGGCCCGATCCCGCGCGAGATCAAGGTTCTCGTCCTCCGTTGATGCCGAAGTGGCAACACCCACGACGAACACCTGAACCTGCTGAGCCGCAAGGGGAATCGACTTCACCATCGTCCGCAGCTTGGCACGCCCGTTGGTGGTGAACCTGTTCGAACCGCCTTCGTAGAACGCGGCCTCCCGAATCATCCCGTCGCGCAGGTCGGGCGCTCCCGCGACGACGGCCATGAGGACGTTCACCGAGCGCACCTCGGCTGACTCTGACAGGCCATTCACCTGAAGGACGTACTCGCCGACCTGCACACTCCAGGGCACCGTGAATTCGGCAGCGAACGCACCCCGCGCGTCGACGGTGACATCGCCTAGGTACGTCGAACCGTCAAGCATCGAGCGATACGCGACACGGTTCACCGACGCATCGCCTCGCGGGATGGCGAACACGCGCACGATGGATGAAGGCTGGTAGCCATCCCCCACGGCGCTCACGCTGCCGCCCTGCGGCACCATCAGTTCACCGGACTCCATAGGCACCGGCGCGCCCTGCGCGTTCTGGGTGCGCACGGTCAGCGAGAAGTCTGTTCCGATGATCTCGCGCTCACCTCGTGCAGCATCGGCGCGGGTCACGGTGCTCACCGGCACTCCCCCGACCGTCGTCGCGGTCGGCTCCTCGCCACGCATCACCGTGCCCGGCGGGATCAGCGAGTCCACGGGTGTGCTTCCAGTGCCGGAACCACCCGCTCCAGACGACTCGCCTCCGTCGGAGGGACTCGGCGGATTGGGAGCAGCCGGCAAGGTGACCGTCGTCGTGACTGCCGTGCTTGCACCCATGAGGTTGTCGGCCGTGAGGCTCACGGTCACGGTCGACGAAGGCGTCAGGCCGGTGATCACGCAGAAGGTGTCGGTCGCGGCGACGGGAGTGCACGAGGGAGACAGCGTGTATCCGGTGATGGAGGCGCCGCCGTCGGCGGACGGCGCCGTCCACGCCGCAAGTGCGGTCGTGGCGCTCAGTGCAGTGACAGTGAATGCCGTCGGTGCTCCCGCCACCGTGGCCGGCACGCCGAGGGCCGTCACCGTGTTCGAGCTGAGCTCTGATCCGTTGGCCGTCGAGATGACGACCACCTTCACGTCGTAGGCCGTGCCATTGCTCAGGCCTGTGAACGTCGTCGACTCGGTGGCGAGAGTGGCAATGCTCTCCGTCGGTGTCCCGGGCCACGAAGAGCCGTTCTCGCGCAGGTAGATCTCGTAGCGCACGAACGTCCCACCACCGAAGGTCAGTGGTTGCGCCCACTCGACGGAGAGCTGGGCGTTGCCCGGCACCGTCACGAGCCCGGAGACCGCATCGGGAGCTGAGGCGGGCGCAACCCTCGGCGACGGCAGCGACACCGCGCCGACTCCGGCGCTGTTGATCGCCGAGAGCGTCACCTCGTACTGGGTCCCGTCCGCCAGACCACCGATGACGCACGGTGACACCGGAGAGCAGGTCTGCTGGATCGCAGGGCCCCCTCCCACCGGGGTCGCGATTGCCACATACCCGGTGATCGTCGCGCCACCATCCTGGCCAGGCGGAACGAAGCCGACGACGAGAGAGCCTGAAGCGAAGGAGATCGACGTGACACTCGTAGCGCCCGGAGCGATGGGAACCACCTGGAACGTTCGCGTCACGGTCGGAGCATCCGCGTAGACCGCATTGCCCACCGATGCGGCAGAGACCGTGCAATCCCCGGCATCCAGCAGTGTCACCACTCCTGTCGTCGCATCGACCGAGCACACCGACCCCGTTGACGTCGAGTAGGCAACGCTGCGCCCCGAGCTCACCGTGGCATCGAGGACGAAGGCGGGCGCGTCGAGATCTCGATCAGCCGGCTGGGTGAAGGTGATGTACTGATTGATCTTGCCCGCCACGATCGTCTGCGTGACCACCGCGGCAGCCAGGTAGTTCGAGTTCCCTGCTTGCTGGGCCCGAATCGTGCACGTCCCCGAGGTGTTGATCGTCACGACGCCGCCGGTCAGTGAGCAGACTCCCGGAGAGCCCACCGAGATGTCGATGGCTGCCGTCAGGCCTGATGTCGACGTTGCCACCGGCGTGTAGGTGGTCCCCGACACGGCTGACGTTGGGATGGTCGACGTGAACGCCAGCGTCTGCGGTGCCTGGGAGATCGTGATCGTCTGATCGGCCGTGAGACCGGAAACCGGACCGGTCGCCCGCACAACACAGGAGCCCACTCCGGTGGGCGTCACCGTTGCTCCTGTCACCGTGCACGGCCCCGAGACCGCCGCGAATGTCACCACCCCACCGGTGGGGTCCTCGGCAACCAGGCTCAGCGTCTGGCCGTAGCGAGTCGTCGTCCCCGAGAAGAACTCCGGCGGACCGGCCCGATACGCGACCGCGACCTCACCTGCCGCCACGGTCGGCGCGACGGCGGCCACCTCCTGCGCATCTGCAATCGCTGCCAATCCGGTGCTTCCTGCGGCCGTGCCGCTGAAGACCTGCGTCACCGCGTTCGGCACATTGATGGCCCCGGAGCCGGAGACAGTCACATCTCCTCCTGATGCTGTGCCGTAGGCCGAGCTCGAGCCAGCGGTCAACCGCAGACGGTAGGCACCCCCACTCGCCGACGTGCCGACTGGCTGCGCGACAGTCAGATCGCCAGTCGTTGTCGCAAGAATGACCCACTCGGTCGCGCTGATCCCGTTGACTCCGCCCACTGATCCGATGGTCATCGCTCCGCTGTTGGTCAGCAAGAGGCGGTGACCACCCGAGGACGCGACGGTGTCAACGGTCACCGTTCCGCTCGTCAGCACCGCCATGTGCAGGTTCCGCACCAGCAGTTCATCAGCAACGATGGATCCCGAGAACGCGACGGTGCCGTTCGTGTCATTCGCCGCAGCTCCTTCGAGTACGAGCTCGCTCCCCGCACCCGTCAGATTCACCCCGCCTTGAATCGTGATTGAGTCCGAGGCGAGCGTGAGCGGGTTCACTGCACTGCTCGTGATCGTTGCCCCCGACGCAACCACGATGGCACCGCCCGTACCCAGACTCTCCACGCTCAGGTCACCACTACCCAGAGCGGTCTCGATGTTCGACTTCGCGATCGAGACGTCCTGCCATGCGGTGATCACCCCGCCCGAGAGCGACCAGCCCGAACCGGGCGAGTCACCGCCCGATGCCACGATGGTGATCGTCGGCGCAACAGAAAGGGTCACCGTCACCGAATCCGTAGCCACCAGGTAGTCGTCATCGGCCGCCTTCGTCGCGGTGACCACGCACGATCCGGTGTCAGCGTCAGCGGTAAGAGTTGTTCCCGACAGCGTGCAATCGCCGAAGATCAGAACATAGGACGCGGCTCCGGTGCCCGAGCCCCCCGTCACAGACAGCGTTGCCGACTGGCCGATGGGCAGGGTTGACGGGGTGGCCACCGCGGTGAGCGCAGCCTGGGCTGCCTTCTCCAACGCCACCGTGACGGTTCCTGTCTGCGCCAGGTAGTCATCATCCGACGCCTTCGTCGCGGTGATCAGGCAAGAGCCTGTTCCCCCATCAGCGGTCAGCGTGGTGCTGGAGACACTGCAGTCACCGGACGTCACCGCGAAACTGACAGCACCGCTGCCGGATCCTCCCGTGGTGGAGAGCGCTGACGTTTGGTTCGTCGCCAGAGTGGATGCCGTTGACGCAACCGTGAGCGTGCTCTGGGCCGCCTTGGCGACAGTGAACGAACGGACCACATTCGCCGCCGCCGCGAAGGTGCTGTCGCCTGCCTGCGAAGCAGTCAGCTGGCATGTGCCGCCGCCGGCAATGGTGATCGTGAAGTTCGGTGACGAGCCGGCCACCGAGCACACGCCCGTGTTGGCCGAGACCAGCGTGACTGCCAGACCTGACGTGGAGGAGGCAGTGGCTGAGACAGGGGAATCACCGAACGTGGCGCCCGACGGAGCAGGGTTGCTGAAGGTGATGGTCTGAGCGGCCTTGATGGTGAACGTCTGGGTGACGGACGTGGCCGCGGCATACGCATCGTTGCCTGCTTGGGTAGCCGTGAGGGAGCAGGTGCCCGCCGTCTTCATCGTCAAGCTGAAGCCCGACACCGTGCAGACTGCGGTCGAGTTCGACGTCAAGGAGACGGTCAACCCTGACGTTGCTGTCGGAGCCACACTGAACGGCGTCGCCGAGAACTCCCGGTCAGCGGGATCCGCGAATGTGATCGTCTGCGATGCCTTGGAGATGACAAATGTCTGCGTCACGCTGGCGGCTGCCGCGTAGGTGGAGTTGCCACCTTGCGAAGCCGTGAGTGAGCAGGTACCCGACTTCAACATCGTCACGTTGAAACCCGAGACAGTGCAGATGGACGCAGTGTTCGAGACGAGCGAGACGGTCAGGCCAGATGAAGCAGTTGGGGCGACCGAGAACGCGGATGGCGAGTATGTGCGGTCTGCTGGATCGGCAAACGTGATCGTCTGGGAGGACTTGACTGCGTAGCGGATGATCACGATCCCGTCACCGCCGTCACCACCAACACGACCATCTACTGCACCTCCACCGCCTCCTCCCTTGCCATCTTGGCCGTCACCGCCATCCGACGAGTTGTCCGCGCTCGCAGCGCCTCCTCCGTAGGTACTTGAGATCGCACCGGGGCTCGCGAAGTAGTAGCCAGAGCCTGCGCCACCCCCGGCATAGCCAACGCTGGCACCTGTGATCGATGAGGAAATACCCTGGCCGGCAGCGCCTCCGCGCCCGAAGTTCCCTGGGACGATGCCGCCGACCTGACCGTCTCCGCCTGCCCCACCGGCGCCACCTCCACCGCCGCCGGGAAAGTTCCCCTTGCCGTCACCGACATACGAGCCGGGTGTGATGTCGTTGCTACCGCCATTGCGCCCCTGACCGCTCGTTCCCGCGCCGCCGGCGTTGGATGTGATAGCAGCCCCACCCCCGCCTCCGGATCCGCCCGATTGACCCGTGCCCTTCGCGGCGGTGCTGTTGGCACCGGCACCCCCGCCGCCCAGTGCCGAGTAGCTGCCGAACGCCGAACTGCCTCCGCTGGTTCCCGCCGAGCCTTCCACGCCAACACCCCCGGCGCCTCCCACGCCAACACTCACAAAGTGGGTGCTTCCTTGCGTCAACGCGACACTGGCCTGCTGCACGCCTCCGGCTCCACCTCCTCCACCGGGAGATCCCCCTCCACCGCCACCAACGATCAGGTACTCAACCGTGCGCCCGCCGGTCGGAACGGTCCACGAGGTCCCGCCGGGACGGCGACTGAACGTGACAACACACTCAGTGCCTACCTGGTCGACCGCCACACCATCGGTAACGGACACCGTCACTACGCAATCCCCGTCGGTCACCGTCGCGGCGACTTGCGCGAGGGCCAAGATTCCGGCGCCGCATGCAAAGTCGGGATTGCCCGCATCGCAGGTGTCGTTGCCGAACGCCTTCGTGTACTCGTTGCCCGTCAGGGTTCGGTATGCCTGGTCGGGGATGAGGCTTGCGTCGCGGCTGGCGAGGATCGCGATGGCGGCACTGACGTGGGCGGCGGCGAGGGATGTACCGGAGTCGGTGCCGGTCACGGACGTGGTCACTGTGCCCGGCGACTGCGCGCCGGAATTGGTAGTGACGGTGATCGGGTTCGCACCGTCGCCGCCGGGGGCGGCGATGTCGATGATCTCGCCGTAGTTGGAGTAGTCGGCGCGTTGGCCTTCACGGTTGGTCGCGGCGACGGTGATCACGCCGTTGCAGTTACCGGGCGCAAACTTGGCGGCATCGTCGGATGCGTTGCCGGCCGCGGCGACCAGGATGCTGCCGCGGTCGATCGCACCATCAATGGCGTCCTGCAGCGCGACCGGGCAGGTGGTCTCCACGGTGAAGGACATGTTGATGACCCTGGAAGGGTTCGTGTTCGTCGGAACCCCGTCGATCGATCCCCCGCTGGCCCACGTGATCGACGCAGCGATGTCGCTGAGCAGCCCGCCGCGCCATGACAGCGCCCGGATCGGCTGGATCCTCGCGTTGGGTGCAATGCCGGTGATGCCGTCCTCGTTGGCTTCCGCGGCGATCAGGCCTGCGATCTTGGTGCCATGCCAGCTGGAGTCACGCACCGGCGAGACTACGCGCCAGTCACCCGGGTCGGTCGGGTTCGCATCACGCCCGAGCGCACCGTAGGCCGCTTCGTCGATGTAGTCGCCATCGAACGCCACCGGCGGGGCGTTGGCCTGCCGCACCGCGGCGAGCTTGTCTGGGTTCGATACGAAGTCGTAGCCAGGCACGAGCTGGTTCACGAGATCCGGGTGGTCGGTGATGCCGGTGTCGATCACCGCCACCGTCACGCCATCCCCGCGTGGTCCAGCCCACGCGTCCGTCATCTCCTGAGCGCCGTCACCGATCGTGATGCCATAGGTGTCCCACAGATTCCACTGGTCCGAGGAGTACTGGCTGTCGGTCGGCACGGTGACGGTCTGAGCGAGCTCGCCGCTCGAGTGCTCTGAGCCGGTGCTCTCGGCGCTGGTGAAGAAGAACTGATCCGGCTCCGCCCATGCGACTCCTGGATCGGCCTCGAGGTCATCGGCAAGCCGAGTCGCGGTGTCGACATCCACCGGCTCGGACAACTCCACCAGGACAGCGTCATCACTGACCCTCTCAGCGACGGTGAGGTCCACCTCGGACACCAGCTCCTGACCGGGGACATCCGTCGCGCCCTCGGCCTGCTCAGACCCGGGCGTGAACTCCACGATCAACCCTGCCACCACGCCCTCCACGCCAGTGGTGGGCGTGGCTGTCACCGCGTCACTTGGGGCAGCCGAACCCTCCCGAGTCGCCGCAGTGACGGTGAAGGAGTACGCGACCCCGTTCTTCAGCCCGGCAACTTCGGCGCTCACCGCCGGAGCGAGTACGGGCACCGTCTTGGCGAAGCCAGCCGGGCCCGTGACGTCGATGAAGAAGCCTTCGGGTGCTGCCCCCTCGGAGCTCACCCTCCAGGAGAGAGCCACGAGATTGGTGCCCGCCTCAGCGAGGACATTGGCTACCGACTCAGGGCAGAGTGGAGCGGCGTCCTCGAGCCCACTGGGAGATGGCGAGGCAGACGCCGAAGGGACGAGCGACGCTCCAACGGACGGCGTGGGGGATGAATCGGCCGTAGAAGTGGGGGACGCTGTCGCGGACTCTGTGGGCGAAGGGGTCGGCTCCGATGTGTCGCTCCCTGTCGGGCTGGACGTAGCCGAACTCGCAGGCGAGGCAGCTGCCGAGGCGACGGGCACTGGCGTCGGCGAAGGCGAAGCACCCATGGACTCGGTCGGCTCCACCGCAGTTGACCGCATCTGCAGCTGTGGCGTCCCGTCGTCGTCATCCTGCGCGGACGAAGGCTCCGGCGACGAGGTGACCGCCGGCGATGGCGCCGGCGGCGATGACGTAGGGGACGCCGAACGGGATGTCGTGGGCGATGCGGATGTCGTGGGCGATGCGGATGTCGTCGGCACAGGCTCGTCCGGATCCGCGGTGGCACTTGGAGAGACGCTGGGCGATCCACTCGACGTCGGGGAAGGCGAGGGAGCCAAGCAGCGCTCCGGGGGGATCGCCGGCATGGACCACGGCTCCACGGATGCTGATACGGGCTCCGCGACATCGCTCGGCGGGCTCTCGTCCACCAGTTCCGACTCCGTGACCATCGGCACGGGCGGCTCGGCCGCGGTGGCGGCGGTGGCCGTGAGCGAGACCAAGACAACGGCCGCGGATGCCATGGTGGCCACGACGCTGCGAAGCCCAGCCTCCACTGAGTTGGCCACCTTTCCGATGCTGCGGGCACGCGAATGCGAATAGGTCGCGAGCACCCAGGATGACGACGTTAAGGAGGTTGCCGGACACAGTCCAAGCCCAATGGGCCCTGGACCCCGAAGTGGGGGGATTCACGAATGTCGGGTGTTCATGAAACTGAACGCTCCTGCCGACGTCAGGTCACCTCGTCCGTGGGCTTCAGCAGCACCGTGAGTACCGAACCTCCACCGGCCCGCGCCTCGCGCCACCACGCGCTGGGCGCACGGGCATCAAGGAGTCGGCTGCCCATCCCACGCCTTGGCGCTGCCGCCGGTGCGGCACCATCGTCGGCGATCACGACGCACACCGAACCTGCACAAGCAGCGATGGAGACGTCAACGCGCTCGGCATCAGCATGACGCACTGCGTTGTTGATCCCCTCGGTCACGACATCCTCGATGGCCCTCAGCATCCCCCGTGACACATCCAGGTCAGGATCCACATCGGCATTGATGACGACGAGGCCCTCCCACGAACTCACCAACGCGTGCACCACTCCGTGAGCGTCAGCGGTCTCTCGGTGAATCTCCCGAGCTACGTCGATGTCGACGATCCGCCGCGCCTCGTGCAGCGCCTCCTGAGCTGCCTGCCTGTCTCCGTCGTCAATGGCCTGCTGCAGGCGCATGGAGACCGCTGTGAGATTGCCGCTCCAACTGCCATGCAACGTCGTGGCGATCTCCCGTCTGACTTCGCCCTCCTCATGCCTCAGGGCGGCTCGCCTGACCTCCTCGTCGCTGATCGAGGCGCGCAGGCCGAGGAGCACCTGACGTCGCGCAACCCCTATTCCAGCCACGAGCCCACCAAGGGGATAGACGACTCCGTACGACAGCGCTGCAAGAAGCGGGATGTTCCCGCCATCGGGTCGATAGGAGCCGGTCGCATCGACCACAGCCTGCACCGCAAGAGCACTTCCGAGAGCGATGAGTCCGATCCATGAGGCATAGGCAAGAACCGCCTTGGGTGGACTCATCCGTGGCGCAACGACGTTGGCAACCACCGATACGGCGAGAGTCCATCCCGCCGTGACAAGAAGGATGACTACGGCACTCTCGAGCGGCCAGATGCGCAACAGCACCGGGAGCGCTAGAGCGACGATCGGCAGGGCGACCCAGTAGGCGAACGGCCGCGTCGATGCCGCCGAATGAACGAGGGCCGCAGGGTTCAGCCTCGCCGATCCCTTGGCCTCACGCCAAAGACTCCGCGACAGTTCCTTTGCCGCTTCATCAGAGACACGATCGAGGGCTGCCACTCCTTGGCTCGGCGTGACGCCAGCCTGCTGCCAATCCATC
The DNA here is from genome assembly GCA_021741645.1 of Candidatus Nanopelagicales bacterium. Classification (GTDB taxonomy): domain Bacteria; phylum Actinomycetota; class Actinomycetes; order S36-B12; family S36-B12; genus UBA10649. Next base: position 16,574 of record JAIOXK010000014.1, on the reverse strand, counting down.
GTGGCGGCTGAATGGCGGACCGCCTGCTGCACTCTGTCCATGATCCCTTGACGCATCGCCTCTACGTAGGTGGCCAACCGATCTGAGGCCAACTCCTCTCCCACCAAGACGTCGATCAACTCCTGGCGCTCGCGCCTGAAGACCGCTGCGGAGGCAACGAACCAGCCGGACACAGGAACCAGTACGGCACCCAGCACGAATCCGTACAGGATCCGCTGCTCGAGTCCGGCAAGGCTCGAAAGCGAGCGGAGGTCCAAGTAGGCGTACAGGACGACACTGCGAACCGCCCATGCCACCCCGCCGACCACAGCTACGGTCGCGATTGGCGCCGGAGCACTCAGACGCGTGCGTAGGACGGTGACGGCACTCAGGGCCAGCACCCCACCCGTCGCCCCATAGGCCACCGCACTGATCAGGAGACCTTCCCCCCACATGCTCACCGGAGCGAACGCGGGCGTGGTGAACATGATGAACAGGATCGAAATCGGAAGCAGGATCAGATATCCCTGCCACGAGACGGCCCACTTGCCGCCGATCAGACTCCGCAGCGATTGCTGCTCAGTTGCCACCAGGGCCGCCGACGAGTGAGTGATAGGCCTGCATGAGCAGCACGCGCCGACTCTCGTTGTCTCCGGGTTCGATCTCAAGCTTGCGCATGATGCGCGCCAGACCCGTGGCGACCGCTCGCTCAGTAGTCACGCGCCGGCGAGCGATCTCCGCGTTGGTGAGGCCGTCGGCCACCATGCGCAGCAGTTCGACCTGAGTATCGGTCAACGGCACGTGTCCGATCGCTCGCCCAAGGGGCCGAGGCACGTCGCCCACCGCCATGTCGATCTGCTGACGGAGCTGCGAAGTAGAACGCACGTCGTTCTTGACCGCATATACGGCTCCCGGTGGCAACGGGCGCTGATGCCCCGACATCAGCCTCGGATCCTGGTACGAGGTGAGCAGCACGATTCCCAGATCGGGATCATGCTTGCGAAGGCTGTGTGCAAGATCGATGCCTGATGGCCCAGGGCCCAGATGAAGGTCGATCACGGCGCAGTCGATGTCGTGCTCCTGCGCCGAGCGCATCGCTTCTCGCGCCGATGACACGGCCGCAGCCACCACGCAGTTCTCGGCCTCGAGCGACGCACCGACTGTGGATCTCGTGAAGTCATTGTCCTCCACGAGAAGGACTCGCAACCGGCGCACGCTCTCATTGTGGCCCATCGACCTCGAGCCGGATGAGCGCCGGCGCTCCGGTCAGTCTCAGCAGTGCACCGAGCACCGCGCAGCCGTGACCCCGGCACGAGACACCGAGTCGGCCGACTCCGCCATGGACGGACGGCTGGCCGCTGCGTGCCTGAACGTCAAGGCCACTCTCGTGACGAGCGACCGAGAGTTCATTCGCCTGGCAGGTATGCGGGTAGGCATCCATCAGGTGGCGTTTTGTCACTATCAACATATTGCGCTCCCATCACTAATATGTCGATATTGACAATTGTCGTGCCCCCACGAATGATGTGATCACCCACAAGGAGGACCCATGCCGCAGCCGTTCCTCGTCCGCAGCGGATCCGATCTCGGCCGCGCCGTCAGCGAGGCCCGCCGGGCGAGCGGCCTCACCCAGACCGAGTTCGCCGCGAAGATGGGCCTGGACCAGGCGTACTTGGCTCGGCTGGAACGTGGCCACAGCGTGCAACTCCTCGATCGCGCGATCAGGGCACTGCGCGCTCTCGATGCTGACCTCATCGTCTCCATCCCGGACTCCCACGATGCCGACTGATCGGTCCCGCGAGGTCTGGCTGTCCGGTGAGCCGATCGGCCGCATCACCTCACGTTCGCGAACCTCGATCGCATTCGAATACCACGACGAGATACTCGACCGCTATCCGCTGAACACGCCTCTGCTCTCGTGCTCGCTGCCGACTCGTCGCGGAAGGTTCAATGCGCGGGCCTTCTTCAGTGGCCTGCTCCCCGAGGGCGACCATCGGCGCTTCCTTGCCGAGCAGGCCGGGTGCGTCACCAGTGATGTCTTCACCCTCCTGAGCACGTTCGGGCGCGACGTGGCCGGAGCTGTCTGGATCAGCGATGAGCCACCGGCCAGCACGTACGTCAGCTCCCAGCCTTCGAGAACGGCGCCGTACTCACCGCAGTCCCTTGGCGATGAGGTCGCAGGCCTGGGCACTCGCCCACTCGCGATCTATGACGACTCGGCGCTCTCCATCGCCGGCGTTCAGAACAAGATGCTGATCGTGCGTCACCCCGATGAAACATGGGCGCGACCCATTGGTGGCTTCCCGTCAACTCACATACTCAAAGTCAATGATCGCCGCCACACCAATCTCGTACGTGCCGAGAACACCTGCCTAGCACTCGCCCAGGCGGCGGAAATCCCCGCTGCCCGTGCTCATGTCGAGGTCCTCGCCGGTGTTGACTGCATCATTGTCGAGCGTTTCGATCGACAGCGAGATGGTGCTTCGATCCATCGGATCCATCAAGAGGATGCGTGCCAGGCCCTCGGAGTAGACCTCGAGGCGAAGGATCCGCGCGCGAAGTACGAGTCCCATGGCGGTCCGCGGCTTCGCCACGTGGCCAACCTGCTCGGCGCCTACTCCCACGAGTCACAGGTAGAACTCCTGAGGCTGTTCGAGCAGGTGATCTTCACCGTGGTCATCGGCAACGCCGACCACCATGCCAAGAACGTCTCCTTCCTGCACACCGATGCCCGCCACATCACCCTTGCGCCCCTCTACGACACGGTGCCAACGGGCCTGTGGCCAGCACTCGACTCACGGGCCGCCATGGCCATCGGCGCGGCCGTCGCGATTCCCGACATCGACGCCGCGGACCTTCTGCGCGAAGCGCGTTCGTGGGGTCTGCCCGAAATCACTGCTCGAGACCACCTCGCCACCGTCCTCGAACGACTCGTCGCTGCGAGCAGGCAGGTCACGAACAGCGGCGAACTGGACGTCACCCGGTGGGTGCATGACAACGCCATCCGTCTTCATCACAGTCTGCTGCGATCCTAGGCCTGCGGCGCCCCTCCGGATTGGGACTGCTCACCCCGGCCCGCGGCATTGCCCAGTGCTACGGCGCCACCTATGTCCCGACGGGAGCCTCGAACATCACCGTGGCCGTTGTCAGTGGCTTGCCGCTGCTGGACTTCATGGGCTGATCAAGCCCCAGCGCCTTCACACTGGACCCCGACGATGACGCGTCAGAGTCCATCAGCTTGCCGGTGCCGTCCAGCACGACTGTGCGCTCCTTGCCCTCGACGGTGAACGTTGTCGACACCGTGACGGTGTACTCCCCCGCCACGCCTTGACGCTCCAGGTACGACGCGATCCGCTTGGCCCGATCCCGCGCTAGGTCGAGGTTCTCCTCCACCGTCGGAGCGGACGTCGCAACACCCACCACAGCGACCTGAACCTGTTGCGCCCCAACGGGAATCGACGACACCATCGACCGCAGCTTCTCCCGACCAGCAGCCGAGAACTTCGCGCTGCCACCCTCATAGAACGCCGCCTCACGAATCATGCCCGCCCGCATCGACGGAGCACCCGCGACCACGTCCATTAGCAGGTTCACCGACCGCACCTGATCCGATGGCGTCAGACCATTGATCTGCAGCACATACGCACCCATATCGAAATCACCGCTCACCGCGAACGTCGCCGACACCACGCCCGACGAGTTCACCGCAGCCGACCCGATGTACACCGCACCTGCAGCAGCCCGCACCGCCATCCGCTGCATCACCCGCGTCACGGGAGCACCCGCCAGCGACATCGCACCGGAATTCCGGGGCACCGCGAAAACGTTCACATCCGAACCCGGCAGGTAGTCCGTGCCGTTCACGACCACCAGACCGCCCTGCGGCACCTGCATCACACCCGAAGGCGTCAACGGCTCTGGCGCACCTGCCGGACTCTCCGTCCGCACCGACATCGTGAAGTCCGTCGCCACCGCATCCCAACCAGAATCGGACGTATTGCGCTGCAGCACCACACCGGACTCGGTCTCACCGTCCAGCGTCACCGCGCCTGGCTCCGAACCCGACACCACCGCAGCCGGCGGCGTCACCGGCACCCGCACCTCACCAGAGCGATCCGACGGACCAGAACCCCCACCACCCGCAGCTGCCGCGCGGGTGATCGTGACCGTGTAGGTCTCGGTGAAGCGCGGATCCAACGCGGTCACCACCACCGAGACCACATTCGAGCCGACGGCGAGAGCAATGGTCGATGACGCCGAACCTGACGTCACCGTCACCCCGTCCACCTCGACCGTGGCCCCCGCCGTCGTCGTCGTCGGCGTCACCGTCACCGATGCGACGCCATTCACCACCGACGCTGTGTAGGCCGTCGTGCCCGACGCGAACGACGGCGACAAGGCCACCGCACCAGCCGACCCCGTCACCACCAGATCCGACAACGTCGCGTCAGCTGAGGGCACGCTGTAGGTCGTGGACGCCGCCGTCCCGTTGCCCATCCGGTTGATTGCTGCGACCTCGAACGTGTACACCGCACCATTGGTCAGGTTCGCCGCCGTGCAGAAGCGGTCCGTCACCGAGGTGAATGTGCACGTCACCGGTGATGTCGCCCCGGACGTCGTCGAGGTGACCGTCACCGAGTAGTACGGCGACACCAGCACCGCACCGCCATCAGACAGCGGCGCCTGCCACGAGAACTGCACATCGGTCGCGGTCGCCGCGAGCGTGGCAAGTGATCGCGGGGCCGACGGAGTCGTGGACGGGTACTGCACCACCGTCGCCGTGTTGCCGGGAATCTCGGACGCATTCGCCGACGTGATGGCAACAACCTGGAAGTCATACGACGTTCCATTGCTCAAGCCGGTCACCTGATACGACCCGGTCGACTGCGTCGTCAATGCGCTCGTCACCAGCGACCACGTCGACGTGCCCGCCACCCGGGACGACACCTCGTACCGTGTGAACGTGCCACCACCGAGTTGCGCGGTGTTGAGCGGCGTCCACGACAGATCCACGACCGTGTCACCCGGCACCGCTGCCAAAGCCCCCACCGCATAGGCCGATGTCGCCGGTGTCAGCGCCGTCGACGCCGACGATGCAGGACCCGTGCCCGCAGCGTTGATGGCCGCCGCAGTCACCGTGTACTCCGTGCCGTTCACCAGTCCGGAGATCGTGCACGGCGACGATGTGCACGAGGTCGACGTGACCGTCGCGCCCGAACCCGTCGGTGTGGCGACCAGCTGGTAGCCGGAGATCGAGACGCCGCCGGTGAACCCGGGAGCCGCCACACCCACCGTGATCGCCTGCGAGGACGCCGACGCCGAAGTCAACCGCGGCGCCGTCGCCAACGCCGGGACCACCTGGAACGCCCGCGACACATCCGAAGCAGCCGCATACTGTGCGTCACCCGCCTGCGATGCCGTCACTTCACACGTGCCCACCGCAAGGACGGTGACCACGCCGAGCGATGACACCGTGCACGCCGAGTTCGTCGTGCCCGCACCCAGCGCATACGTGACGGTCAGGCCGGACGATGCCGTCGCCCCCATCGCCACCGACGAGGAGCCGAACGACACATTCGACGGCTGTGCAAAGGTGATGTTCTGGTTTAGGGCGCCGACCTCGATCACCTGCGTGACCGCCGTCGCGGCAAGGAAGTTCGTATACGGGCCCGCCGCCGTGGCCGTCAGCGTGCACGTGCCCGTGGTGTTGAACGTGACTGTCCCACCGCTGATCGTGCAGGTGCCGGCGGCCGCGATCGACGGCGTCACGCCGGACGACGAACCCGTCACCGACGAGATCGCCGACACCGTCGGGGTGTAGACCCCCGTAGGCAGCGGCGATGCGGGCACGGTCGACGTGAAGGCGAGGGTCTGGGCGGCCTTGCTGATCGTCAGGGTTTGGCTCGTGGCGCTCACCTGGTTGTAGTTCGAGTCCGACGCCCGACGGGCCGTGATGGTGCAGGTGCCAACCGTGGAGTAGGTCAGCGTCGAGCCAGACACCGAGCACCCGGTGGCCGTGCCATCGGTCGCCCCGTACGAGAGTGCACCAGTTCCCGAGCCACCCGACGCCGCGAGCGTGATCGTCTCCCCGTAGATCGCCGTACTCGCCGACGTGATCGTCAACGTCGCCTGGTTCGCCTTGGCCACCGTCAGCGTCACACCGATCGAGTTCGCGTCGTAGTTCGACGACGACGGCGTGAACGTGGCCGTCAGGGTTGCGCTCCCGGCGCCCACGATCGTGACAACCGCCCCGGACACCGTGGCAACATCGGTGTCCGACGAGGCGTAGGACCACGAGCCGGCAAGGCTTCCCCCCGTGACACCCGTCGCCGTCGGGCTGGTCGGGGTGAACGGCGCGTCACCATACGTCTTGGAGATGTTCGACCAGGCCAGCGTGGGCGTCGCTGCGCTGACGGTCACTGTCCCGTCCACGTACGCGAAGGAGTAGTCGTCCGCCGCAGCCCCGGTGCACGATGTGGCATGTGAGCCCACGTTCGACGTGGTCGTGTACACAGTCGAGCACGTCGGCGTCGTCGTCAGTGCGCCAATCCCCTGGCCGTAGACGAATCCTGAGTACGACGGGGAGATCGTCGGCACCGCATCCCCGTATGTGACTGCGCTGGACGAAGCTGTGATCGTCAGCGGGGCCTTCGCGACCGTGAGCGTCATCGTCGTGCTCGTCGAGGTGTAGTTCGTTGTATCCGTCGGGGTGAACGTCGCGGTCAACGTGCTAGTGCCCGCGCCGGTGATCGTCACCTCACCGGTGCTCGAGTTGACTGTCGCCACCGAGGTGGTTCCAGACGAGTAGCCGAGGGTTCCAGCAAGCGACGCACCCGTCACCCCTGTGACGGTCGGCGCCGTCGGGGTGAAGGCCGCATCCCCGTAGTCCGCCGATGCGTTCGACCACGAGATCGTCGGGGTTGCCTGGCCGATCGTCACAGTGCCGGAGGTGTAGGTGAAGGTGTAATTAGCGGCCACCGCACCCGAACACGACGTCGTTGGCGTCGTCCCTACCGCGGAGGTGATCGTGTACGTGGTGGTGCAGGTGGGCGCGGTGCTCAACACTGACGCGGACTGCCCGTTCACGAAACCGGAGTACGACGGCGTGATGGTCGGCACCGCATCCCCATAGGTGACCGTCTCTGATGATGCCGTCACCGCCACCGTCGCCTGGGCCACCTCGACACTCTCCGAGGCCAACGTCAGCGCACCCGAGGTGTACTCCACGGTGACTGTGCCCGCACCAGCGTCCGATCCCAGACCGGAGAAGGTGGCGACACCTGATGCCGGCGTCGCAGTCGCCGTCTCCAAGGTGTTGCCCCCGGAGTCCTTCACCGTGGCCGTCACATCTGTGGACCAGGACGTCACCGTGTTGCCCGCTGAATCCTGAACCGTAATCACCGGCTGCGGCGAGAAATCCGTGCCATACGTCGTGTCGCCGGCTGCTGTCGTGATCGACAGGGCCGATGCCGCACCGGCCGAGACGCTGACACTCTGCGTCGCATCCGATAGCCCCGTCGCAGAGAACGTCAGGGTGTACGAGCCAGCCGTTCCAGCGATACCCAAATCGCTGAAGGTTGCAACACCGTTGGACGCCGTCGCGGTAGCAGTGCCGGCCAAGGTGCCCCCGGCCGACACTGCCGCCGTCACCACCGTCGAACTATCCCCCGTATCCCGATTCCCCGCAGAGTCCGTGATCTCGATTGCCGGCTGCGTCGTGAAGGCAACTCCCGAGGACGCCCCCGACGCCGCAACCGAGGTCGACAGCGCTGAAGCAGTGCCAGCCGACGCGGGACTGAACGCGTTTGTTGTCGCACCCACTGCGATCCCAGGTGCGTTCATGGACAGGCGGTAATCGGTCCCAACGATGCCGGCAAAACCAACGTCCGTAAAGCCGGTGGAGCCAGAGGAAAGTCCCGAACTGGTTGTTCCGGAAAGACCTGTCGTTCCACCCGCACCGCTGTACAGCGCGATTGAGGGGTAGTTCCAGTAACCCGCAAGCGGAATGGGACCGCCGCGGGAGATCGCCGAGAATCCTCCCGTCAACGTCATTCGCTTCTCAGTCCACGATGAACCCGTGGCCGTGCTGAAGGATCGAGCCTTGTTATCCGTCCCCCGAGAGGCGATCACGAACATCCCACCAGTGAAACCGCATCGGCCCTCGTAGACGTCGATGATGTCCAGGCTGCCGCTCGACCACGAAACCCCGTCGCTGGTCAGCCAGTAGGTGCCGTCGCTCTGCATAACGAAGTGAACACCATTGCCAAAGGCCCCACAGTAACCCGCATTGGTTGCCGTTCCACCGGTCACCCACGTGAGGCCGTTGTCGGTGCTGCGATAGGAAGGCGCCGTGCCACTGCCGCTGATGCGGACGGCGATCCAGACACCATTGCCGTAGGTGATGACGTAAGGCGTCTGCGTACTTACTCGAGTCCAGGAAGCCCCAGCGTCCTCGCTGCGGTAGATGCCATCGCTGCTTGCACCATTGTTGGCTCGACTGGAGTACATCCACACGCCATTGCCGTAAACCAGAGCGCGGTTGATTCCATCGGAAGGAAGCCCGGACATAGTCACCGATGTCCAGGAGGTTCCATCACCTGACGTCATAATTATGATGCGGTTGTTACTGGGGTTTCTGCTAACCGCCATCCACACCGGATCACCGGCATCGTCGGTTCCGTAGGCGATCGAATCCACAGCGGAGTACGCACTGGCTGTGGCCTTCGTCCACGTTTCAGTGTTGTCGCTGTAGTAGAAGCTGTCATCAGCATCGTTGAAACCAACCCACCTACCGGCCCCGGCGGCCGTGACCCCATATGTCACGTACTCAAGCTGCTGATACCCACTCGTCGATAGCCGCGACCATGACGTGCCCGACTCTTGAGTCGCAGACACCGTCCGCGAGGCCCCGATTGCTACGTTGCCGAAAAAGTCTTGGACCTGCGCTTGCGGTTGGGTCGGAAGCGACGCCCCCGACTGGCCCCCTACCGGCTGCGACGTAACAACTGCCGCAACCCCCACCCCGGGATCTACGGTGAAGGTGTTGGAGGTTCCGGCCTCTGACCCACCCGAACTGCGCGTTGCCGTGATGCTCTGCGTGCCGGCCGACGTCAAGGCCACCGTTGTTGAACCCAAGAGCCCGGTGCTGAACGAAGCCGTTTGCCCCTCACCGCGAATCATCGTGCTGGTCGAAGACAAATCGACCGTGCCCGTGAAGGTTCTCTCCGTGTTCAAGAATGCGTCGACCGCGCGAACTCGAACGGCAAAGCTCTCACCCGCAGTCTTGTCAGTGATGTCGGTGTACGAGGTGGTGGTTACCGAGAATGAGTCCAAGGCGGCGGCCGAAACTGTGACGGCAAGCCGGTAAGTGTTCGACGGACTCGAGATGGATGCTGCTGGGTCGGAAGCACTGACGTACAACGCCGACGTGCCCGATTCGTACAGCACCATCGCCCCGTTGTCACCAGAAGACACCGTCGCCACACCGGAGCTGAAGGTGATGGTGGTGGGATCACCGAAGTCAAAGGCATTGCCGTCTTTGTCGGTGACTGTGGGCACCGTGCCGTCCGGCGCCGCTGATGCGCCGGAGAACGTCAGTGCCTTGTCTCCGGTGTAGCTGGTCGCCGTGTTGCCGTAGGAGTCCTGCGCCGTGATCGTCAAGTCCTGCGCGATGCCCGCGGTCTGCGTACTCGAGCCAGTAATTCTCAGCCGCGTGGCAGTACCAGGCGTTCCCGTTGCAGTGAAAGTCACAGGTGAGCCGGATAGCGCACCCGAGGTGGCGGTCAGTGTGTTAGATCCAGCGGTTGTTCCCAACGTCCACGCAGGCGACGTCGCGATGCCAGAGCTGTCCGTCGTCACTGTCGCTGGTGATCCAGGCGACGCCAAGGATCCACCCCCGGACGCGACAGCGAACGTCACCGACTCTCCCTGCACCGGGTTGCCCGCGGAGTCCGTCACCAACACCGACGGCGCCGTCGCCACCGCAGACCTGGCCGTGGCCGTCTGACCGTCACCGGCGTTCGCAGCGATTGTCGTGGCACTGCCGGCAGTCACGGTGATTGACTGGGTCGCCACCGTCAACGCGCCCGATGAGAACGTCAGGGTGTAGTTGCCCACGGTTCCGGTGATCCCCAGATCGCTGAACGTGGCAACACCGTTCGAAGCCGTGGCAGTTGTCGTGCCGATCAGCGAGGCGCTGCCCGAAACACTGGCCGTCACGACCGTGGAGTTGTCACTCGACACCAACGCACCTGCGGAGGACTGCACTTCGATTGCCGGCTGCGTGGTGAACGCCGAGGCCGAGGCAGCGCCAGCCGCAGCCGTGCCCACGCCCAGTTGCGTAGGCGTGAGTGAGCGCACCCAGATAGCCATCGTGCTCGGCACATAGCCAGACGTCGTTCCGTTCGTCGTGAAGTAGCCCTTCCCATAGCTGGATGAACCTCCCGGGGTCCCCAGATACAACGCCTGACGGCTCTGCGAATCGGGACCCCAGTTCGCGTTGTCGTCCGTCAGGCCATACGAGCTGTCGTAGTTGACGCCGAATGTTGTCGCCTGCATGTACTGGGTCGACGAGAGTCCACTGGTTCCTTGAATATCCGTGATCGTCACTGGCGTAAACGAAGGCACCGGTGGAGTACTCGTACTGGATACCGCCGTCAAGGTCATTGCTGAGGGTGTTGGCAGGGTGAACTTGATGCCGTAGTCATAGGAGGAGATTCCACCGGTCGCATAGCCGGTCTGATTCCACGAGATCGCAACTTCGCTGGCTTCATTGAAGAACGCCGTCGCATCGAAAGACGCTTTACCGGTCCGCGTGGCCGGGTCATAGACACCCGAGGGTGCATTCATGTACCCACCCAGCTCTGCCGAACTGCCATAAGCGACGAGCTTCCAGCCGCCTCCGTCGGTGGTGTTGTCCTCATACAGATCGACATTCAACGACGACGACGTCACCGACGTGAGAGCTGAACCCGAATCCGCGAACTCGAGGCTGTACGTGGACCCCTGATTCCCGTTCAGCGTCAGGTCAGTGAACGTCACGACACCGCTGGACGCCGTGACCGTGGTCGTGCCCCCCAACGTGCCGCCCGATCCGGACGCGATCGAAACGTCAACCTGAGTTGTGGAATCCCCGACGACGGTGTTTCCGTACGTGTCAACAACATCGATCACCGGCTGCGTCTGCAAGCGCCCACCCGGCGCGCCGCCCACCGGCTGGGTGCCCATCGCCAACTTGCTCGCCGCAGCCGCCGACACGGTGACCGCAAGATCCCCAGCCGAAGCCGACGTGAGCCCACCGGAATCGGTCACCACGATTGTCGCCGACTCCGCCGCGTACAGCGTCATCACGCCGTTCGCGCCACTCGACACCGTGGCCACACCATTCGTGAACGTCAACACGGTGCCGGTGCCGAACGCGACGGTGGTGCCGTCCTTGTCCTCAACGGTGGCCACTTGCCCGTCCGGAGCCTGAGACGCTCCGCTGAACGTGATCGTCTTGTCACCGGTGTAGCCGGTAGCGGTATTCCCGCCCGCGTCCTTCGCGGTGATCGTCAAATCCTGACTTGCGCCAGCTGTCTGCGACGCCGATCCAGTGAGGACCAGCCGCGTTGCAGCAGCCGATGTCAACGTGACCGTCGCCGTGTCGGTGATCGCCGCTCCACCGACTGTCGCCGAAACTGTCGCATCTCCGGCGGTGGTCCCTGCCGTCAACGTCGCCGTGTAGGTGCCGTCATTGTTATCCGTGGTCGAACCAACGGTCCCGAGGTCTGACGAGACAACCACCGTGTCACCGCCGGAAGTCAACAAGTTCGAGTACGCATCCTTCAAGATGACCGTCACCGTGGAGGTGTTCGAACCGTCGGCGATCATCGAGGTCGGTGATGCCGTCACCGTGGAGGTCGCCACCGAGGCCGCCCCCGGTGTAACCGTCACCGACGCACTCGTTCCGGCCGTCAGCGTCCCTGAACCGGCCTGATCGGTCGCCGTGATGGTCTGCGAGCCAGCCGTCTTGAGCGTTACCGCGAAGTCCTTGGTGCCAGAAACCAGCTGAGCGTTCGACGGCAACGTCGCCGAACCATCCGATGAAGTGATCGCAATCGTCTGCGTCGCCGACGACACGACATTCCAGTTCGCGTCCACCGCATTCACCGTCGCGGTGATCCCCGAGCCGGCAACGTCGTTAGTTGGCGTGCCCGTCTTGCCAGTGGCTGAACCCGGATCAGCCGTCTCTCCCGGCAGCAGCACCTGGAGTTTCACCGCAGCACCCGCGTTCACCGTGAAGTTTCCAGACGCATCGGCATCGGTGACCGAGCCATCCGTCGCAGCGATCGTCCGGTTGGAGCCCGCGATCGTCGGCGTCACCGACACTGAGTCCACATACCCACCCGATGCAATCGTCGCGGTGACAGTCCCGTCGAAGGCATTCGTCGAGGACAGCGTCACCGTCCCGGTGTAAGCCGTGTTCGTCAGGCCGTTCGCATCCTGCGCAGTGACTCGAACGTCGAACGACGTGCCAGCGGTCTTCGCAGCGGCCGAGAGCGCCGTAGTACCGCCCGACATCGTCACGGCAAACTGCGCAACCACGTCGAAAGGTCTCGCTGACGCACTCGATGACCAGTCGCCACTGCCGGATGTGTTGGTCGCCTTCACGCGGAAGTAATACAGCGTGTTGGCGGTCAGTCCAGTGACCGTCTTGGATGTCGTCGCGGATGTCGTTGAGGATGCTGAACTGAAGTCGGACGCAGTGCCGTACTCAATCGTGTACGACGAAATCGAGCTAGTTCCCGTGTGGGTCGGCGCAGTCCACGTCAGGGACACCTCTTTCTCGCCGGCCGTGGCCGTCAGGCCTGTGGGAACGCCAGGAGTGTTCGTGTACCGAACGATGACAACGCCATCGCCACCGTCACCGCCGAAAGACGCCAACGATGTGTCACCAGACGCTCCGCCGCCGCCGCCACCCAGGCCATCCGTTCCCGACGATGCTCTTGGCTCGTCCGACAATGAAGTCGCTGACGCCCCCAACCCGCCGCCGCCAGCGCCTCCTGTACCGGAGGTTCCCCAGGGCCCACTGGTGCCCGTACCGTGGACACCTCCACCTCCCCCTCCTCCGTAGAACACGGTTGCACCGGAAAGTGAAGATGACTTCCCAGGGCCACCGCTACCACCGATCCCTGTTCCGTCAGCGGAATCAATGCCGTCACCACCGTCATCACCGGCTCCTCCGCCGCCCCCGGCAGGATGCGGTTGACTGTTCGTTGACGCAGAGCCACCCGTACTCGTGACCCCAACGCCACCCGCATAATCGCCAGACAGCTGCGAGCCACCACCGCCCGACGCGACTGAGGCGCCCGACCCAGCAACTTGACTGGTCCACGAAGCACCTACGCCTCCACCAAGCGCAGTCACCAGAGTTGATGCGCCGAAGGTTGAGTTTCCACCGTTTGCGCCAACCGTTACCGCACCGCCAGCAGCCTTTCTGGCACCAAACCCACCAGACCCCACAGTCACGGGAATGATCGAACGTGGGTTGACCTGCACACCCGTTGGCTGCATGACAGTGGTGTCGGTCAGTCCACCACCACCACCACCACCGCCGACCCAGGCGCCGCCGCCGCCCCCGCCGCCCACGGCTAGAACGTCAACTGTCGCTACGCCAGACGGAACCACCCAGTCACACTCTCCCGCGCTCTGAAACTCCACGACTGTGTACGGAGTACCGCCCGATGTGTACGAGTAGGTCAGCGGTGTGCAATCGGAGGGATTAAGTGGGTCTGTCTCATACCGAAAAACGATTACGCCGGATCCACCGGAGCCACCAGGACCGGCATTCGACCCACCGACGCCCGATCCACCGCCACCGCCACCACCCGTGGCGCGATTCCCATTCACTCCTGTACCCGTGCCCGAGATGCGGAATCCACCAGCACCTCCACCACCAGCACCCCCTGCGCCTGCGGATGCCTCGCCGCTGCCGCCGCCACCACCACCGGCAAAAAGGACCAAAGCACCTGAGACATCACCGATGCTGAGAAGGTTCGCAACCGAAGGCGTGAGCCACGATGAAGATGCTCCAGAACCGCCGCTTCCAGCTACCGAACCTGCTCCACCGGCGGTCGACCCGCCTACGCCACTCGCGCCGCCACTCGCGCCGCCACCACCCGCCGCCTGTTTCCCTAGAGTTCCACTAGCCGTGGTGGTGCCGCCCGCTGAACCTTGCCCCGATGTTCCCGACGCACCCGTCCTGTTAGCGGTGGTTGCGCTGTTACCACCGCCACCACCCGAGCCACCAGTGCTCGGCAAACCGCTGTAACCACCACCACCGCCACCACCAAACGCACGGTGATTAAGAAACACACTGTCGCCACCGCGGCCACCGGGCTGCCCTCCAACAGCACCAGCAGAACCACCGTCACCGACCGCAATAGTCATGGAAGTCCCTGCAGTTACCCCTGTGCCGCTCCCCTGAAGCAGGCCACCAGCGCCGCCGCCGCCACCGCCGTGATCGCTCGCATTGCCGCCACCGCCACCGCCACCACCACCGACAACGAGGTAATCCACCGACGTCACACCAGTCGGCACCGTCCACTCACAGGCGCCGGTGTCCTTGAACGCGACTACGCGGAACACATCCCCGTTGCTGTCGGTGTACTGCGTCTCCTCCGGCGTGCAGGCCGGATCAAGGTTCGCCGTCGAATAGCGAACAACGACAACGCCCGAACCGCCACTGCCGCCATTACCGCAGCCGGCTTCTCCTCCTCCGCCGCCGCCGCCGGTGTTTTGGGTTCCTCCAGTACCAGCCGCCCCGCCTGTATTCGACGCTCCAGCACCACCACCACCAGCACCACCCGAGCCACCGCTTGAGGTGTAGCCGCCGCCGCCACCACCGCCGCCGTAGCTGTTGGAGTTGACGCTCCAAACGAAGCCGGCGCTGCCTGACAAGGCAGCGACACCCAGCCCTGCGGCCCCGTTGCCTCCATTGCCACCGGGACTTCCGGGACTGCCAGCCGACCCCCCAGCGCCGCCAGCGGGATCAGGTCCGCCCGAACCCTGGCAGATATTGTCAGTCCAGTAGGTGTTACCACCTGAGCCGCCAGAGGCGTTCGAGTCCCCAAACCGCGACGGTTGGCCCGATGCGCCATCGTGAAGAACCGAAGCGGTGCTCGAGCTTCCTACGTAGATGCCGCCTCGGCCACCAGCGCCCACCATGATCTCGGCAACAACTCCGGGAGTCAGGTCCACCTCATCCTCGAACGACCCGCCACCACCACCGCCGCCACCGACGTTGATCGCACCCCCGCCGCCACCTGCGACGGCCAGCACATCGGCAGATGTCACACCAGTGGGCACCTGCCAGCCGCCAGCTGCGGTGAGATACGAGCGCGGGAACGTGACTATCGCTTCGCCCGAGACGGTCAACGTGTCGACTTCCTTGACGTCGTCGTACGTCGGACTGTTCGTCGTCGTCAGGTTCGTCGCACTCGTCGCACCCGATGCACGGTTATAAATGGTGCCTGTGCCGGTGGTGCCGTCTGGGCCCTCATTGAAGTCGTAGTAGGCAAGCAAGCCCGTGGTGTTGACCGGGCCATATCTGTGCATGTCATTCGCGATTTCGTTCACTCCACTAACGTTGGCGCGATTGGTGTTGTAGACACGAACCTCGTCGATTTCGCCCTCAAAGAAGTGAGCCGAGCCGGCAGGATCGCCACCGACACTGAAGTTGAATGAGTCTGTATAACTAATGTCACCCGATAGCTGTCCGCCGGAAAAGGCAAGTTGCCCATTAAGATAAAAAGAAAATGTGCCCGACCCTTGTGCTCGGGCTATAGCGACATGCTGCCACTGGTTCAGCAACGGCTCGATTCCGGTGTTGTTCCAGCCCCAACCCCAAGCAATCTGGGTCCGCAGCGTGAACTGGTACGTGCCGGCCCGACAACTCAACTCGTATGACTCGTTGAACATCACGATCATGTGGTCAGTGCTAGTGCGTGAACAATTCGTAGGTTTCACCCACGCCATCAACGTCAGGGCATTTCCCGGCTTGAATGCTGCGTTACTCGCGGCAAATGCTGCTTGATCGCTGGGTCCGTTGAAATTCATCGCGAGGTCGTCGGTGCCGTTCGCAGCAGCGGTGCTGTAGCTGACGATGACGACGCCGGAGCCGCCATTACCGCCTGACGCGTAGCCGCTAGGACCGACGCTCGCTCCACCTCCGCCGTCACCCGTGTTCGCGTTGGCCGTCGCCCCATTCGCCGCTGCAGAGGCATAACTGGTCCCGCCCATGCCGCCGGATGAATAGGTGACAGAAGCTCCACTGATGGAGACCGAGGAGCCCGCGCCACCGGCACCGCCCGATTGAAGGGTTACACCGCCATTCGTTCCTGGGCCACCTGCGCTCGTTGCGCCACCACCACCTGCACCGGACGAGAACTGCTGAGTGACCGATCCGCCCGAGCTACCCTGATTGGCAGTTCCGGCGCCACCATCACCGCAGGCGCCGTTGTAGAGCCGGCCACCCGCGCCACCGCCTGAGCCACCGTCACTGCCGCAGTTTGTTCTACCACCACCGCTGCCCCCGCCAACGGTCGACAGCGTGG
>JAIOXK010000013.1 GCA_021741645.1 Candidatus Nanopelagicales bacterium | reverse complement strand
TGTGGGGTCCGTTCCACGGATTCCGTGTCGCAGCTAACGCATTAAGTTCCCCGCCTGGGGAGTACGGCCGCAAGGCTAAAACTCAAAGGAATTGACGGGGGCCCGCACAAGCGGCGGAGCATGCGGATTAATTCGATGCAACGCGAAGAACCTTACCAAGGCTTGACATATACGAGAACGCTGCAGAAATGTAGAACTCTTTGGACACTCGTAAACAGGTGGTGCATGGTTGTCGTCAGCTCGTGTCGTGAGATGTTGGGTTAAGTCCCGCAACGAGCGCAACCCTCGTCCTATGTTGCCAGCACGTAATGGTGGGAACTCATGGGATACTGCCGGGGTCAACTCGGAGGAAGGTGGGGATGACGTCAAATCATCATGCCCCTTATGTCTTGGGCTTCACGCATGCTACAATGGCCGGTACAGAGGGCAGCAATACCGCAAGGTGGAGCGAATCCCAAAAAGCCGGTCTCAGTTCGGATTGAGGTCTGCAACTCGACCTCATGAAGTTGGAGTCGCTAGTAATCGTGGATCAGCAACGCCACGGTGAATACGTTCCCGGGCCTTGTACACACCGCCCGTCAAGTCATGAAAGTCGGTAACACCCGAAGCCGGTGGCCCAACCGCAAGGAGGGAGCTGTCGAAGGTGGGATCGGTGATTAGGACTAAGTCGTAACAAGGTAGCCGTACCGGAAGGTGCGGCTGGATCACCTCCTTTCTAAGGAGCATCTGACACTTTCGAGTGTCCAGAGCCACAACCTGGACGAATGTTCCAGGGTGGTTGCTCATGGGTGGAACATTGACTTTGGTGATGTAAACAGCACTGCTGCACTAGTACAGCCCTTCGGGGCACGGAACGTCCGGCGGAGCCCAGTAACACCACCTGCACACTGTTGGGTCCTGAGGGACCGGGCACATCGAGCAATCGATGGGCACGCCTCGATCGGACCAGGATGCACTCGGATGGATTTCCCTGTGCGGCTGGAACCGCCCGTATATTGAGAACTACACAGTGGACGCGAGCATCTTAGATAGGCACCTTCGGGTGTCAATCTACAGATCTAGATTTATAGATCATTGGTCAATCTGAGATTCTTCTTCGGAAGAGTCTCACGATCGATTCATACTCATGTAGTCAAGTTTCTAAGAGCAAACGGTGGATGCCTTGGCATCTGGAGCCGAAGAAGGACGTAGCAATCTGCGATAAGCCTCGGGGAGCTGATAAGCGAGCTTTGATCCGAGGATGTCCGAATGGGGAAACCCCGCTGGGAGCTTCGTGCTACCCAGTGACTCCCGCCTGAATATATAGGGCGGGTAGAGGGAACGTGGGGAAGTGAAACATCTCAGTACCCACAGGAAGAGAAAACAACAGTGATTCCGGTAGTAGTGGCGAGCGAAACCGGAACAGGCCAAACCGATCATGTGTGATAGCCGGCGGGCGTTGCATGGTCGGGGTTGTGGGACTCTTACGCTGTTCTGCCGGACAGCACGCGGATAGTTGTTGTATAGACGAATGGTCTTGAAAGGCCAGCCACAGAGGGTGCCAGCCCCGTAGTCGAAATGCAGCACTAACGCGAAGAGGATCCCAAGTATCACGGGGCCCGAGAAATCCCGTGTGAATCTGCCAGGACCACCTGGTAAGCCTAAATACTCCCAGATGACCGATAGCGGACAAGTACCGTGAGGGAAAGGTGAAAAGTACCCCGGGAGGGGAGTGAAATAGAACCTGAAACCGTTTGCTTACAAACCGTTGGAGCCTCCTTGTAGGGGTGACAGCGTGCCTTTTGAAGAATGAGCCTGCGAGTTAGCGATATGTGGCGAGGTTAACCCGTGAGGGGTAGCCGTAGCGAAAGCGAGTCTGAATAGGGCGATTCAGTCGCATGTCCTAGACCCGAAGCGAAGTGATCTATCCATGGCCAGGTTGAAGCGACGGTAAGACGTCGTGGAGGACCGAACCCACTTGGGTTGAAAACCGAGGGGATGAGCTGTGGATAGGGGTGAAAGGCCAATCAAACTTCGTGATAGCTGGTTCTCTCCGAAATGCATTTAGGTGCAGCGTTGCGTGTTTCTTGCCGGAGGTAGAGCTACTGGATGGCCGATGGGCCCTAAAAGGTTACTGACGTCAGCCAAACTCCGAATGCCGGTAAGTGAGAGCGCAGCAGTGAGACGGTGGGGGATAAGCTTCATCGTCGAGAGGGAAACAACCCAGACTACCGACTAAGGTCCCAAAGCGTGTGCTAAGTGGAAAAGGATGTGGAGTTGCATAGACAACCAGGAGGTTGGCTTAGAAGCAGCCACCCTTGAAAGAGTGCGTAATAGCTCACTGGTCAAGTGATTCCGCGCCGACAATGTAACGGGGCTCAAGCACATCACCGAAGTCGTAGCATTTACACAATAGGTAGGCCTTCGTGGTCCAGCCGTGTGGATGGGTAGGAGAGCGTCGTGTGGCGAGCGAAGCGGCGGGGTTACCCAGCCGTGGATGCCACACGAGTGAGAATGCAGGCATGAGTAGCGAAAGACGGGTGAGAAACCCGTCCGCCGGATGACCAAGGGTTCCAGGGCTAGGCTAATCCGCCCTGGGTAAGTCTGGACCTAAGGCGAGGCCGACAGGCGTAGTCGATGGACAACGGGTTGATATTCCCGTACCGGTGTTAACGCGCCCATGACGAACCTAATAATGCTAAGGGTTTGAAGCGAGGATCTCCTTCGGGAGTGAAAACGTGGAGCACCCGACCCGAGTTAGTAGTAGTCAAACGATGGGGTGACGCAGGAAGGTAGCTTAACCGCGGCGATGGTAGTCCGCGGCCAAGGTAGTAGGGCGAAATGTAGGCAAATCCGCATTTCACATGCCTGAGAACTGATGGGGAGCCGATTGTGGCGAAGTAAGTGATCCTATGCTGCCGAGAAAAGCCTCTAGTGAGTGTTAACGCCGCCAGTACCCCAAACCAACACAGGTGGTCAGGTAGAGAATACTAAGGCGATCGAGTGAACTATGGTTAAGGAACTCGGCAAAATACCCCCGTAACTTCGGGAGAAGGGGGGCCAAATCTGGTGTAGGGGCTTGCCCCCGAAGCTGGAAGTGGCCGCAGAGACCAGGCTGAAGCGACTGTTTACTAAAAACACAGGTCCATGCAAAGTTGCAAAACGACGTATATGGACTGACTCCTGCCCGGTGCTGGAACGTTAAGGGGACCGGTTAGCTCTTCGGAGCGAAGCTGAGAACTTAAGCGCCAGTAAACGGCGGTGGTAACTATAACCATCCTAAGGTAGCGAAATTCCTTGTCGGGTAAGTTCCGACCTGCACGAATGGAGTAACGACTTCAGCGCTGTCTCAACCATAGGCTCGGCGAAATTGCACTACGAGTAAAGATGCTCGTTACGCGTGGCAGGACGGAAAGACCCCGGGACCTTTACTATAGCTTGGTATTGGTGGTCGATTCAATTTGTGTAGGATAGGTGGGAGACTGTGAAGCATGGACGCTAGTTCGTGTGGAGTCATTGTTGAAATACCACTCTGATTGTATTGGCTGTCTAACCTCGAACCGTGATCCGGTTTAGGGACAGTGCCTGGTGGGTAGTTTAACTGGGGCGGTTGCCTCCCAAAAAGTAACGGAGGCGCTCAAAGGTTCCCTCAGCCTGGTTGGCAATCAGGTGTCGAGTGCAAGTGCACAAGGGAGCTTGACTGTGAGACTGACAAGTCGAGCAGGGACGAAAGTCGGAACTAGTGATCCGGCGTCGGCATGTGGAAGCGGCGTCGCTCAACGGATAAAAGGTACCCCGGGGATAACAGGCTGATCTTGCCCAAGAGTCCATATCGACGGCATGGTTTGGCACCTCGATGTCGGCTCGTCGCATCCTGGGGCTGGAGTAGGTCCCAAGGGTTGGGCTGTTCGCCCATTAAAGCGGCACGCGAGCTGGGTTTAGAACGTCGTGAGACAGTTCGGTCCCTATCCGCCACGCGCGCAGGAGTCTTGAGGAGACCTGTCCCTAGTACGAGAGGACCGGGATGGACGAACCTCTGGTGTGCCAGTTGTCCTGCCAAGGGCACGGCTGGTTAGCTACGTTCGGAAGGGATAACCGCTGAAAGCATCTAAGCGGGAAGCTCGCTCCAAGATAAGGACTCCCACAGGTTTACCTGGTAAGGCCCCCAGCTAGACGACTGGGTTGATAGGCCGGATGTGGAAGCACAGCAATGTGCGGAGCTGACCGGTACTAATAGGCCGAGGACTTGCCTCATTATCATTATTCGCGTCCACTGTGCGGTTCCCGAGATTCGGTCGGGAACCTCGAGCATCTTCCTTTACAGGGGAGAAGGCTCGGAAACGATTGACATCTCAATAGAGTTTCGGCGGCCATAGCGAGAGGGAAACGCCCGGTTCCATTCCGAACCCGGAAGCTAAGCCTCTCAGCGCCGATGGTACTGCGCGGGTGACTGCGTGGGAGAGCAGGACGCCGCCGGACATTCTTCAGAAAGGGCCACCCCCAGGGGTGGCCCTTTCTATTTTCACGCATCTGTGTTGGACGACTAGGGAGAACGCTGTGAGCGCTACCGGTGGCAAGCCACGCCCCTCATCGGGCAGGGGATCTGGATCTCAGGGTCGTTCGGATAGGCCTCGTTCGGATAGGCCGGCTTCGGGTAAGCCGCGGTCTGATCGTTCGTCTTCGGGTAGGCCGGGGTCGGGTAAGCCGGGGTCGGGTAAGCCGGGGTCGGATAAGCCACGGTCTGATCGTTCGTCTTCGGGTAGGCCGGGGTCGGGTAAGCCGGGGTCGGGTAAGCCGGGGTCGGATAGGCCGTCTTCGGGTAAGCCGCGTTCGGATAGGCCGTCTTCGGATAGGCCGCGGTCGGATAAGCCACGGTCTGAACGTTCGTCTTCGGGTAAGCCGCGTTCGGATAGGCCGTCGTCTGATAAGCCCCGGTCGGGTAAGCCGCGTTCGGATAGGCCGTCGTCTGATAAGCCCCGGTCGGGTAGGCCGCGCTCGGACAGGCCGCGTTCTGATCGTCCCTACTCGGATAAGCCGCGGGTCCGTGAGCCGCATGTGCCGGATGAGATCACGGTGGCGGACTTGAATCCGGCTGTCCAGAACGAACTGCGGACCCTGCCGGAAGGCCTGGCCGAGATCGTCGGCAGGCACCTGGCGGCAGCCGATGCTGCTCTGGTGGAGGGCGACGTGTCGCTGGCGCGCGAGCACATTGCCGCCGCCAAGCGACGAGCCGGTCGGGTGTCCGTCGTCCGAGAGGCGGCTGGTGTGGCTGCGTACCTCGACGGCGACTTTGCCGAGGCGATCTCGGAACTTCGAACTGTCCGGCGAATGACGGGTGCCGTCGAGTACCTGCCGATGATGGCGGACTGCGAGAGAGGTCTGGGCAAGCCTCGACGAGCTCTGGAACTGCTCAAGGAGGTGGATACTCGGCAGCTGGATGATGCCACCCGCGTGGAGGTGGCTCTCGTGGCTGCGGGTGCTCGGGCGGACCTCGGGCAGGTGGATGCGGCGCTGGTCGTCCTGCAGGCGTCTGATCTCGCTCGGCTCCCCAAGGGTGGGCCTCGGGCGCGGCTTCAGTATGCGTACGCAGACCTGCTCGTGCAGGCCGGACGTGAGGACGAGGCGGTCGAGTGGTTGCGGAGAGCGGCGACGTCTGACGTCGACGGGATTACCGATGCCGAGGAGCGCCTAGAGGAGTTGAGCGGTCTGATCTTCACCGAAGAGGAGGGTGAGCCGCTCGATTCGGAGTGAGGACCGCGGTGGTCATTTCTCCTGCTGATCGAGCCAGCGCAGGATGCCGGTGACATTGGCTGAGACGCTGGAGAGTTCCTCGAACTTGAGCTGTCGCTCTGGGTCGGCGAAGAATTCAGCATTGGCCTCGCGATCGCGCTCGCGAACCATGGCGATCGCATGGTCCACGTCAGGAGTTTCCTGGCGTGCACTGCGAACCATGTCGACCCAGAGGAGAAGCTCCTCCTTCGATCGGGCCAAGGTATCGGCGACGTCGGTGACGGGGCCGAAGTGGCTGAACAGTAGGCGATTGGCATCTGCGTCATTCATGCGGGCCAGAGAGCTGAGGGTCAGGTCGAGGTCGAAGTCAGGTGGTGGCGTGGAGGGTCGTACATCTGCAGTCTCGGGCACGTAGACGCCAGCGGCATCACCGGTATAGAGATCGCCGGATTCACTGTCGAGAAGGCCCACATGGTGGGAGGC
Organism: Candidatus Nanopelagicales bacterium; assembly: GCA_021741645.1. Lineage (GTDB taxonomy): Bacteria > Actinomycetota > Actinomycetes > S36-B12 > S36-B12 > UBA10649. The sequence continues at coordinate 22,926 of JAIOXK010000013.1, read as the reverse complement.
ATGGCCTGGGTTATGGAAGGCATCCAGTCGGCGTCCACCTCCCAGATCGATGCTCCCGCGCTCTCCGATAGACACGAGCCGCTCCGCGGGGACAGGTCGCAGATCTCCGAAGAGCCGATCCATGTCGGCGCCGAATACTCGGTGGGCACTGGCCACGAGGCGGGAGGGGTCGACAAGGTGGCGTGCCCCCTTCTCCTGCACCACCACTGAGGCATGGGGAAATGCCTCGGCGATATCGCCCACACCGCCTGCGTGGTCAAGGTGGATGTGCGTGACCACGATGGTCGACAGATCATCGGGCCCGATGCCCAGGGCCGCGAGGGACGAGATCACGGTCTCGGCACTCTTGGCCGTACCAGTTTCGATCAGACAGGGGCGACTGCTGCGGATCAGGTAGCCGGAGGTGATGCCCTCGTGACCACCCATCTGCGTGTCGATGTGGAAGACATCGTTACCGAGGTCCTCGATGATCTCCGCCATGACCGAAGTATGACGTGTCCACAGCGCGGGAGGGGGAGCGTCAGGAATCCACAGAGGGGATTTTGCGCCTCGTGTCTGAACCTGGGTGCGGACACTCTTGGCTCATGACCACACCACATCACGGCAGAACAGATCAGAGCACCGCGCATCAGCGCATGACGCACAGCAGCGTGACGATCGTGGGTCGTCTCGGCTCCGTGTCGGAGGAGCGCGAGCTCCCCAGCGGTGACATCGTCACCAGCTTCACGGTCATCGTGGATCGCACGGGCGCATCTCGCCGACGATCGACCCGCGGAGCATCATCCGCAGGCCCTCGACAGGTGGATGCCATTCCTTGCCAGGCGTTCACTGCGGTCCTGCGGCGACGTATCGCCCGGCTGGAGGGCGGAACCCTCGTCGAGGTGGTCGGCACTCTGCGGCGCCGCTTCTGGCGAGCTGGCACGGCGTTGGGCAGCGCCGTGGAGGTGGATGTCCAGCGAATGGCTCCGATCAAGGAATCCGTGCAACCATGACGTCGTGGCGGAGCATGTCCCAGACCAGTCCGAAGGTCGCGAGCCTCGGCGTGCTGATGAGCCTGAGGGCGAGCCCTATGAGTGGTTTCGTCGCGCCGAGACGTTGCTGGCGCAGGGCAACGCGGATGCCGCCGCAGTCCTGCTTGAGCGCCTACGGGCGCTGGATCCGGACTCGACGTCCGTTCTCGAGGACTGGAGCCGGGCACTGTTCGATGCGCGAAGGTTCGAGGAGGCGGCATTGGCCTTCGCCGAGCTCGTGGAGCGATCACCGGATGATGACTACGCGCACTACGGGCTGGGGATGTCCCTGTGGCGTCTCCAGAAATTCCCGGCAGCACGGGACCATCTGGCCATGGCTCGGGTCATGCGCCCTGGTCGACCCGAGTACGAGAGTGCCCTCACCCAGGTGCATGCGACGTTGAAGGCCCGGGTCGAGGCCGGCCTTCCAGCGGAGGGGCCCGTCCACACGTGAGCACTCTGCACAGGCAGTTCGATGCACTGCTGTTCGACTTGGATGGCGTGGTCTACGTCGGACCCGAGGCAGTGCCGCACGCGGCCAGTTCTATCGCGGGAGCTCGGCAGGAGGGCGCGGCCTGCGGGTTCATCACCAACAATGCCGCACGCACGGCGGAGGTCGTTGCGGAGCACCTGACGAGTATTGGGGTTCCGTGTTGTCTCGACGAGGTGATCACGTCACCGCAGGCGGCGATCACGGTGCTGGGGGACTTCGTGGAGCCCGGATCGCGAATCCTGGTTATCGGTGGCTCAGGTATCGCCGATGAACTCGTGGCGCACGGTTACGTGCCGGTGCGCTCGCTGGACGACGCGCCAGCGGCGGTGGTGCAGGGTTTCTCGCCTGATCTCGGATGGCGGGATCTCGCTGAGGCCACGTTTGCGGTGCGGGCGGGCCTGCCGTGGATCGCGACGAACCCTGATCGGACCTTTCCCACGCCGAGAGGCGTGGCACCCGGAAACGGAGCTTTGGTGGGTCTGGTGGCCGAGGCTGCTGGGCGGCGACCGGATGCCGTCGCGGGCAAGCCTGAGCCACCGCTGCTCCATGAGGCGATCGGGCGCTTGTCGGCCAGCCGTCCGCTGATGATCGGGGACCGCCTCGACACCGATATCGCTGCGGGAGCGCGCATCGGCATTCCCACTCTGCTGGTCCTCACTGGAGTCACGACGGTGGAGGAGGTCTTGAGGGCCGATCGCGAGGAACGACCGACGTTCATGGCTGGAGATCTCCGAGTGCTACTCGCCGAGTATCCGGAGGTGGTCGTTGAGGGTCGTGACTCCTCGGTTGCTCGGTGTGGCGGCAGCGAGGTGTCTGTCGTGGATCATCGACTCGTCGTGACGAAGGCGGGGGAGTCCATGGATGTGGTCAGGGCGGCTGCGGCGGTGGCCTGGGCGCAGGCGGACCGCGGTCACGGCGTTGACACCTCAGGGATCCTCGAGTCGGCTGGTTGGATACGGTGACGACATCGGCAGAGGAACTGGTCTGATTGTTTCCGGCACAGCGGGCCAGGCCACCGGTCATGTCGATCGAGAAGGCCCGACATTCGGTTGGGAACAATTCGGTTGGGAAGTGTTCGGTCGGAATGAATTCGGTTGGGAAGGATGGTGATGGACATGCTTGACGATCTTCGTACCTACCTGCAGATGGCCACCGGTATCACTGAGGCGACGACCGCCAAGGCCAAGGACGTGGTGACAGGGCTGCTGTCCTCGGGACTGTCCTTGACCACCAAGGCCGGGGGCGCGCCGGAAATGGTCGGTCAGGTCCAGGATCTTGCCGATGACCTGGTTGCCACCAGCCGGAACAATCGCGAACTGCTCACGGGTGTCATTCGGGCCGAGGTCGACAAGGCGGTTGGGCGGATGGGGTTCGTCAGGGAGGATGAACTCGCTGCCCTGCGTCGGCATGTCCAGCGCCTGGAGTCCGAGATGAATGATCTCCGCAGGCGGGCCGACGAGGCACCTGCGCCGGTGGTGAGTGAGCCCTCGGCTCCGGCGCCGGAGGCGCCGGGTGTCCCGGAGAGCGCGCCGGAAGCCGCGGCGAAGCCCAAGAAGAAGAAGATCCTCGTGGACCCGGAGGCACAGGCATGAGCGAGGGCCAGGACCTGAACGTTGATGCAGACGCGATGGAGTCGGACACGGCGATGGAGTCGGAGCCGGACACGGCGATGGAGGATGCGGCGGCTGACGACACCGAGGCTGAGGGCGAAGACGTCATGCTCCTGCAGGAGGTAGACAACGCGCTCGTGCTCCCCGTCTGGGAGCCGACCGGGGAGCCGCGGGTGGACGACGTCCTCGATCAGCTCACGGAACTCGATCCCGACGACGTGCACCAGCACGCGGAGGTCTACACCGCGATCCACCAGAGGCTCCGCGACACCCTCAGCGATCTCCACACCACGGCCTGACCTCGGTCGTGGCCAGACGCCGCCTTGACGCTGAGTTGGTGCGTCGCAGCATGGCCCGTTCGCGTGAGCATGCGCGCGAATTGATCGAGGCCAGCGCTGTCAAGGTCAAGGGGGCTGTGGCGACCAAGGCCGCAACGCAGGTGGACGACTCTGATCCGATCGTGGTGGACGAGTCAGCCGCCGATCACTACGTATCCCGGGGAGCCCACAAACTCATCGGGGCCCTTGCAGCATTCGACGGCATCGAGGTGGCAGGCCGCGACTGTCTGGACGCCGGCGCCTCGACCGGAGGATTCACGCAGGTACTCCTGGAACGCGGAGCAGCCCGTGTCCTCGCTGTCGATGTGGGCTACGGACAGTTGGCGTGGCCTCTGCGCACCGACGAACGCGTCACCACGATGGATCGGACGAATGTTCGCGGACTGGCGGCTGCTGATGTCCCCTTTCGGCCGTCCTTGATCGTTGCCGACCTCTCCTTCATTCCGCTGGAGATCGTGCTGCCCGCCCTTCAGGATGTTGCCCTTCCAGCGGCGGATCTGCTTGTCATGGTGAAGCCCCAGTTCGAGGTGGGGCGTGAGGCAGTGGGCGATGGCGTCGTGCGCGACCCCGAATTGCGGCGCAGCGCCGTGCTGGGAGTCGCTCGCGCCGCGGCCGCACTGGGCCTCACGGTGCATGGTGTCGCCGCCAGTCCGCTGCCCGGTCCGAGCGGCAATGTCGAGTACTTCCTATGGCTGCGAGCCGGCCGTGAGCCGGGCGATCCTGGCAGGGGCGGCGAGTCCGGTGCGGACGCAGGCCTGGTCGGGCAGGATGTGGAGGCGGCCGTGCAGGCTGCTGTGGCGAAGGGACCGCAATGACGACGCCGACCAGGCGAGTTCTGCTCGTCGTGAATCACCGTTCCGGTGAGGCACGCGAGGCGCTGGCCACGGTGGCGAATGCCCTTCTCGAAGCAGGAGTCGACATTCTCCTGACGAGTGAGGATGCCGACGAGTGGTCTGGGGAGTCGCCGCTGCCTCGCAGCGAGATTTCGGTGGTCGCGTCAGACGAGCACGCGGCCGATGGCGTGGACGTCGTCGTCGTCCTTGGTGGGGACGGCACGGTGCTGAGGGCAGCCGAGCGGGCCCGCGCCAGCGGCGCACCCCTGTTCGGGGTGAATCTCGGGCACGTGGGCTTCCTGGCTGAGGCCGAATCCGAGAGCATCCACGACGTCGTCGACGCAATCGTCGAGCGACGGTGGGTGGTCGAGGAGCGCATGACGCTGGACATCTCCGTCAGCCTTGCCGGTCAGCAGGTGCACCGGACGTGGGCGATCAATGAGGTGGCGGTGGAGAAGCAGGCGCGCGAGCGCATGATCGACCTCATGGTTGAGGTGGATGGGCGCCCGCTGTCCAGGTGGGGCTGCGACGGCGTCGTCTGTGCCACCCCCACAGGCTCCACGGCGTACGCCTTCTCGGCAGGCGGGCCTGTGGTGTGGCCGGAGGTGTCGGCGATGCTCGTGGTGCCGCTCAGTGCTCATGCACTCTTCGCTCGACCGCTCGTTGTGTCGCCGACGAGCGTGGTGGCCTTCGACCTCAAGGACGATGCCCCTGCATTCCTCTCAGCTGACGGCCGCCGCACCTTCGAGGTGGCCGGTGGCAGCCGGATCGAAGTGCGGCAGGATGCACGGCCGGTGCGGTTCGCTCGATTCACCCGAGCCCCGTTCACCGATCGGCTCGTGGCGAAGTTCGACCTCCCTGTCTCGGGGTGGCGGGGGAGACGCTCGGAGTCCGGATGATCGAGGAACTGCACCTGCGATCCCTCGGGGTGATCGACGAGGCGACCATCCGCTTGGGACCCGGCCTGACCGTGGTGACCGGTGAGACCGGGGCGGGCAAGACCATGCTCCTGACCGGCCTCAGTCTGGTGATGGGCGGACGGGCCGAGGGCTCCATGGTCAGGGGATCCGCCGATCGCGCTGACGTGGACGGGCAGTGGCTGATCGCCGAGGGAACCGCTGTGGCTGCAGCAGTGGAGGAGCTCGGTGGCGCCGTCGATCGATCCGATGAGGGGATTCAGGTCATCCTGGGGCGGACGGTCAGCGGGACCGGGCGCAGCAAGGCGTTCGCGGGCGGACGATCGGTTCCGGCGTCTGCCCTTGCCGAACTGACCGCAGGTCTGGTGACCGTGCATGGCCAGTCCGATCAGCTACAGCTCAAGGACACCCGCAATCAGAGGGCGCTTCTGGATCGATTCGCAGGCCAGGAGCTCACGGAGGTCTTGGTCGACTTCAGTGCTGCTCTCGCGCGGCTGCGTCAGGCTGAACGTGAACGAGACGAGTTGCTCGCTCAGCGTCAGGAGCGCGAGCGCGAGGCGGTGCTGCTGCGTCACGGCATCGAGGAGATCGCCGCTGTGCAGCCTGAATCAGGGGAGGATGCCTCGCTCAAGCAGCAGGCCTCCGCTCTGGCCAACGTCACGGACCTGCTCGAAGCGATGGGCTCGGCTCATCAGTCCCTCACCGGCGGTGACGGTGGGCTGGACAGTGCGCTGGACCTCCTCGTGAAGGCCAGCCGTGATCTTGATCGCGCGGCGGGCTTCGATGCCTCCGTCAGGCCCCTGCAGGACTCCTTGGGTCGTGTGATGGACGAGCTGTCCGTGCTGGCAGGGGAGGTCGCGCACTACGCGGCGACCCTCGATGCTGATCCAGCGCGCCTGGCAGAGGTCGAGGAGCGACGCCGGCAGGTCAACGAGTTGATGCGCCGGTATGGACCCCGTCTGGACGATGTGCTCGAGTGGTGGAAGAACGCCGAGGAGTCCGTCTCGCAGGTGGATGGGGCGCACGAGCGACTTGCCGCTCTCGACGAGGAGATCAGTCTTCTCACCGACCGCGTGCGAGCCGGCGCGCTGGAGGTGACCGCGAAGAGGACCTCTGCGGCGAGCACCTTCGCAACGCGCATCACCGATGAGCTCCAGGAGCTCGCCATGCCCGATGCCCAAGTCACCATCGATATCGAGTCGACGGACGATCTGGCCGCGATGACCGTTCACGGAGCAGACACGGTCACGATGCTGCTGACCCCTCACTCAGGCAGCGACCCGCGTCCGCTGGGCTCGGGTGCCTCGGGCGGTGAACTGTCCAGACTCATGCTTGCCATCGAGGTGGTTCTGGCAGGAGTGGGGACCACGCCCACCTTCGTGTTCGACGAGGTCGATGCCGGCATCGGCGGACGGGTGGCTGTGGAGGTCGGGCGGCGGTTGGCTCGGCTGGCCAGGACGGCCCAGGTGATTGTCGTGACCCACCTGCCGCAGGTGGCGGCCTTCGGGGACTCCCACGTGGTCGTGACCAAGGACTCCGCCGGGCAGGTCACCTCGTCGAGCGTGGTCACGGTTGAGGGCCCTGATCGGGTCAAGGAGCTCGTGCGGATGCTGTCAGGTCTGGAAGACAGTGAGTCTGGCGCACGCCATGCCACCGAACTTCTGCAACTCGCCGAGTCGGAGCGCTCCGCGAACTGATCTGTGTCCAGGCGCTGATACTCTGACCGTCCATGGACAAGGCGACCACCAAACACCTCTTCGTCACCGGAGGCGTCGCCTCCTCGCTGGGCAAGGGGCTGACGGCCTCATCCCTGGGAAACCTCCTGAAGTCTCGGGGGCTCCGGGTCACGATGCAGAAGCTCGACCCTTATCTCAATGTGGATCCGGGCACCATGAACCCGTTCCAGCACGGCGAGGTCTTCGTCACGGACGACGGTGCCGAGACAGATCTTGATGTCGGACACTACGAGCGGTTTCTCGACACCGACCTGCATGGTTCGGCCAACGTCACGACCGGTCAGGTGTACTCGACCGTGATCGCCAAGGAGCGTCGTGGTGAGTACCTCGGCGACACGGTGCAGGTCATCCCGCACATCACCAACGAGATCAAGTCGCGTATTCGTCGGATGGCAGGGCCTGAGGTCGACGTGGTCATCACGGAGGTGGGCGGCACCGTCGGCGATATCGAGTCCCTTCCCTTCCTTGAGGCCGTGCGGCAGATCCGGCACGAGGTCGGACGTGACAACGTGTTCTTCCTGCACGTGTCGCTGCTGCCCTACATCGGCCCCTCGGGTGAGCTGAAGACGAAGCCCACGCAGCATTCGGTCGCCTCCCTGCGGAGCATCGGCATCCAGCCCGACGCCATCGTGCTGAGGGCCGATCGCGAGGTTCCGTCGAGCATCAAGCGCAAGATCTCACTGATGTGCGACGTGGATGCCGACGCAGTCGTCGCCGCGGTCGACGCGCCGAGCATCTACGACATCCCCAAGGTGCTCCACCGTGAGGGACTCGACGCCTATGTGATCCGCAGGCTGGATCTGCCCTTCCGAGACGTGGACTGGACTCAGTGGGACGACCTCCTGCGTCGCGTCCATCAGCCCAAGCACGAAGTCACGATCGGGTTGGTCGGAAAGTACATCGACCTGCCGGACGCGTACCTGTCCGTGAGCGAGGCCATTCGCGCGGGAGGGTTCCACAATGACTGCCGCGTCAACATCCGCTGGGTGTCCAGCGATGACTGCGCCACTCCTGACGGTGCTGCGCGAAACCTGAGCGACCTTGATGGCATCTGCGTTCCTGGTGGGTTCGGCGTGCGCGGAATCGAGGGGAAGCTCGGTGCCCTGACCTACGCACGCGAGCACGGCTTGCCGACACTGGGCCTGTGCCTGGGACTTCAGTGCATCGTGATCGAGTACGCACGCACGGTGGTCGGCCTGGAGGGGGCGAACTCCCTCGAGTTCGACGAGTCGACCCCTCACCCGGTCGTTTCGACCATGGCCGATCAGCGCGAAGTGGTGTCCGGCGATCGCGACATGGGTGGCACGATGCGGCTCGGGCTGTATCCGGCGAAGCTCGCCGAGGGCTCGCAGGTCGCGAAGGCCTACGGCGCTCCGTACGTCGACGAGCGGCACCGCCATCGTTTCGAGGTGGCCAACTCCTATCGTCCGCAGCTTGAGGCGGCTGGTCTCCGGTTCAGCGGCACGTCACCGGACGGGCGTCTTGTGGAATTCGTCGAGCTGCCGGCCGAGGTGCATCCGTACTACGTGGGAACCCAGGCGCATCCGGAATTCCGGTCGCGCCCGACCAAGGCCCATCCGCTGTTCGCCGGGCTCGTGGCTGCCGCCCTCGCCAGGGTCGACAGCGAGCGCGAGGCGCTCGCGCAGGGATGACGCCTGAGCCGGACGCGACGGCATCGACGACGTTGTCCTCCTCCTCCGGGGCGGGTGAGGAATGGCAGGGCCTCGTCGCCGACGGGGGTGAGCCGTTGCCCGCATCGAATCGTGAGGTGGGGTTCGACGGGCGCATCTGGTCGGTCGTGAGTGAGGACGTCCACTTCCCCGGTACGACCGCCCGGCGGGACGTCGTCCTCCATCCAGGTGCAGTCGCGATCATCGCCATCGACGCGCATGATCGGGTTCTGCTGATTCGACAGTATCGCCACCCGGTGGGGCAGTTTCTGTTCGAGCCGCCAGCCGGACTCATGGATGCGCTGGACGAGAGTGGCCGACAGACGGCGGAGCGGGAGTTGGGCGAGGAGGCTGGCCTGCGTGCCCGTACCTGGCACGTGCTCCTTGATGTCTTCCTGTCCCCGGGAGGAACGTCGGAGGCGATCCGAATCTTCCTGGCTCGGGATCTGGATTCCCTGGAGGGTGGGCGGATCCATACGGGAGAGGCCGAGGAGGCACACCTGCCCCGGGCATGGGTTCCGCTGGAGGAGGCCAAGGAACTGGTGCTGACGGGCGCGCTCGCCAGCCCCAGCGCTGCTGCTGGCATCCTGGCCGCCTGGGCGGCGCGGGACGCGGGGTGGGATTCCCTGCGGCCGGCCACGGCCCCATGGGAGGCTCGCGATCGGCTGATCGCCCACGATCGAGTACGCCTTCCGGGAAGTGCGGGGTCGTGGGGAGACCATTCCGAACGTTGAGGCACTCTCCGGTCGAGGAGTCTTCTAGTCTGAGCAGGCAGTATCGCCACGGCCCTAGCCACCGAGCGTTGACCAAAGGAATGTCATGAGAATCGGCGTACCGAAGGAAATCAAGAACAACGAGTTTCGCGTGGCCATCACGCCGGCCGGGGTGATGGAACTGGTGCGACATGGGCATAGCGTCGTGATCGAGACCGGTGCAGGCGAGGGCTCGTCCCTTCCGGACGAGGACTTCATCGAGGCGGGAGCCCAGATTCTGGCCACGGCCGATGAGGTGTGGGCCAGCGCGGAGATGATCCTGAAGGTCAAGGAGCCCATCGCTGCCGAGTACCACCGCATGCGCGAGGGGCAGATCCTGTTCACCTATCTGCACCTGGCGGCGGACAAGGCCCTGACCGAGGAGCTCGCGGCGCGCAAGGTGACGGCGATCGCCTACGAGACGGTGGAACTGCCCGATCGCTCCCTGCCGCTGCTGGCGCCGATGTCTGAGGTGGCTGGCCGTCTGGCCCCTCAGGTGGGCGCCACCGCGCTCATGCGGGCAAATGGAGGTCGTGGTGTCCTGATGGGTGGCGTCTCAGGCGTCTATGCGGCGAAGGTCGTCGTCATCGGGGCTGGAGTGGCGGGCCAGAATGCGGCAGCCATCGCGCTCGGCATGCAGGCTGAGGTGTTGCTTCTGGACAACAACATCGGTCGGCTCCGACAGATGGACGCCATCTACCAAGGCCACATGCAGACCATCGCTTCGAACGTCTACGAGATCGAGCGCGCCTGCATCGATGCAGACATGGTGATCGGTGCCGTGCTGGTGCCGGGGGCAAAGGCGCCCAAGCTCGTCACCAATGAGCTCGTCGCGAAGATGAAGCCGGGAGCTGTCCTCGTGGACATCGCCATCGATCAGGGCGGGTGCTTCGAGGATTCACGAGCCACGACACACGCGGACCCGACCTACCCGGTGCACGACACGCTGTTCTACTGCGTTGCGAACATGCCGGGAGCCGTGCCGAACACCTCAACCTTCGCCCTGACCAACGTCACGCTTCCCTACGCCGTGGCCCTGGCCAACAAGGGCTGGCGCAAGGCGCTGAGCGACGATCGTTCCTTGGCCTTGGGGCTGAACGTGCACGATGGCCAGATCACCTATGGCGCAGTCGCCGAGGCCTTCGACATGCCACACACTCCGATCGAGGAGGTCCTCGCCTGACCTCGCTCCCGGAGGCCGTTCGCGGATACCTGGCCTACGTCGAAGTCGAGCGGGGCCTGTCTGCGCACACCGTGGCGGCCTATCGGCGAGACCTTGATCGGTACGTGTCCTGGTGCGAGAAGCGCCGTCTGGTCGACGTGAACGATGTGTCGGAGAACGATGTCGCGGACTACTCCGCGCACCTAGGCCAGCTGGGGCTGAGTCCGGCGAGCTCTGCCCGGATGGTCGTATCGGTTCGGGCCTTCCACTCATTCGCGGTTCGAGAGGGGATGGCGGAGCGGGACCCAGCGGTCCACGTGACGCCTCCGGCGGTGCCCCGACGCCTGCCCAAGGCACTCGCCTACGAGCAGGTTGCGGCACTGATCGACAACGCGGGCGATCCGGCGACGGCGACAGGGGTCCGGGACCGGGCACTCGTGGAGTTCCTCTACGGCACGGGGGCCCGGATCTCCGAGGCGGTCGATCTGGCCGTGGACGATGTCGACCTCGAGGGCGGATCAGTCCTGGTCACGGGAAAGGGCAATCGTCAGCGAATGCTGCCGCTGGGCGGCTTCGCCGCCGAGGCGATCGATGCCTACCTCGTGCGGGGGCGCCCGGCCCTCTCGGTCAAGGGCTCGGGTACATCGAGGCTCTTCCTGAACTCGCTGGGGCGGCCACTCTCGCGGCAGAGCGCCTACGGCATCCTCCGGTCGGCCGCTGCCCGCGCCGGCCTGGCGGCGAGCGTCAGCCCGCATTCGCTGCGGCACAGCTTCGCCACCCACCTACTGCAGAACGGGGCCGACGTGCGGGTGGTCCAGGAGCTGCTCGGGCACGCATCCGTGACCACGACGCAGATTTACACCCTGGTGACCGTCGACACGCTCCGACAGGTCTATGCCGAGAGCCATCCCCGGGCCCGCTGAGCATCGGGGCCACCTCGGACCGGCGATGCTCCACCGGTCGGTACGGCGGTGCAGGTAGGCTCCGGAGGCGGGACGACGAGGTGGTCGGGCCGCGCGCCTGCGAGACCCGCAGGCATCGGATCAGCAAGGGGACACGGATGGACGAGCAGGGCTTGCCGCCCGTCGATGACGCCGTGTCAGGTGCTGACGAGACTGTCGTGGCGGACGAGGCTGTCGTGACGGACGAGGCTGTCGAGGTGGACGTGGTGGAGGCCGCTGCTGTGGCCACGATCCCGGAGCCCACCCCGCTGGCATCCCATGGGCCAGCGCGAGTGATCTCGATGGTCAACCAGAAGGGTGGCGTGGGCAAGACGACGTCCACCGTGAGCCTCGGGGCTGCCCTTGCCGGGTACGGGCGCAAGGTGCTCCTGGTGGACTTCGACCCGCAAGGTGCCCTCTCGGTAGCGCTCGGCATCAATGCCTACGAGCTCGACCTGACGGTCTACAACCTCCTCACGGAGCCTGACTGTCACATTGGTGACGTCATCTTGTCGACCGACGTGGAGAATCTCGACCTTCTGCCCAGCAACATCGACCTCTCGGCTGCCGAGGTGCAACTGGTTGCCGAGGTCGGCCGAGAGCATGCACTGGCGCGGGTGCTGGGGCCGGTCATGAGCGAGTACGACATCGTCCTGATCGACTGCCAGCCATCCCTGGGCCTGCTGACGGTGAATGCGCTGACGGCCAGCCAGGGCGTCATCATCCCAATGGAGACCGAGTACTTCGCCCTTCGCGGGGTGGCGCTGCTGAAGGACACCATCGAGAAGGTGCTCAGCCGCCTCAATCCGGATCTGCAGATCATCGGTGTGCTCGCCACCATGTACGACCCGCGGACCCTGCACAGTCGAGAGGTCCTCGAGACCGTTCAGCAGGCTTTCGGTGACGCGGTCTTCCAGACCGTCATCAACCGGACGGTGAAGTTCCCCGACGCGGCGGTGGCCGGCGAGCCGATTACGAGTTTCGCCCCGAGCAGTGGTGGTGCGGAGGCGTACCGGCAGCTTGCTCGGGAGGTCCTGTCCCGGTGACGACGCCGACTGACGCGTCGACCACCACGGCGCAGGACGGCTCGGTCGACGGCCCGGAAGCGCCTGCTGACGCTGACCTGCCGTCAAGCGTGCGCCCGGGGTTCTCGGTCAAGGTGGGGGACTTCGAGGGTCCCTTCGATCTGCTTCTGCAACTGATCTCCAAGCACAAGCTCGAGGTCACGGAGTTGGCCCTGCACCTGGTCACCGATGAGTTCATCGGCTACATCCGCGGACAGGGCTCGGAGTGGGATCTGGACGAGGCGAGTGGGTTCCTCGTCGTGGCGGCCACCCTGCTGGATCTCAAGGCGGCTCGACTGCTGCCCTCGGGAGAGGTGGAGGACGAGGATGATCTCGCTCTCCTGGAGGCACGCGACCTGCTCTTCGCCCGGCTTCTGCAGTACCGGGCCTACAAGGAGGTGTCGGCACTCTTCGCCGACCGCATGCTCCATGCCTCCCGGCGGTTCCCCCGGACGGTGGGTCTGGAGCCGCAGTTCGCGGAGCTGCTGCCCGAGGTGCTCATCGGCATCGGTGCCGATCAGTTCGCGGCCTTGGCGGCCAAGGCGCTGGCCCCCAAGCCGATCGAGGAGGTGTCCATCTCTCATGTGCACGTCCAGCGGGTCAGTGTGCGTGAGCAGGCCGGCATCGTCATCGACCGACTTCGGCGCCAGCGCACGGCAACCTTCCGCTCGCTGGTCGCGGACTGCGACTCCACCCTGCTGGTGATCGGGCGATTCCTGGCACTCCTGGAGCTCTATCGGGAGCAGGTCGTCGCGTTCGAGCAGTTGACACCGCTGGGAGACCTCACGATCCGGTGGACGGGTGACGACGAGACAGAGGTGGAAGTCACCGACGAGTTCGACGTTGAGCGCGAGATCGATCGCGAACCAGACGTGGACGCCGACTCGATTGACGCAGAGGTGGCGACGGGCGTGACGGTCGAGTCCGTCGATGAGACGAATGAAGGGGACGAGGCATGAGTGAGTCCGAGGCTGCGGTCGAGGAGTCCGTCGAGGAGTCCGTCGAGGAGTCGGTTGAGGAGTCGGTCGAGGAAGAGGGCCTGGGCGCGCCATCCTTGACGGCTGCCCTGGAGGCGCTGCTGCTGCTGGCCGATGAGCCCATGACCGTCATGGATCTCGCGGTGGCTGTTCGGGACCAGTCGGAGGTCGTGGAAGCCGAGTTGAATCGACTCGCTGCTGAATACACCGAGCAGGTTCGCGGATTCGACCTGCGAGAGGTGGCGGGCGGCTGGCGGTTCTACACGCGGGCGGAGTGCTCGCCGGTGGTCGAGCGCTTTGTCATCGACGGCCAGCAGGCCCGACTGACACAGGCATCGCTGGAGACCCTGGCCGTGATCGCGTACCGCCAGCCGATCACGCGTGGTCGGGTGAGTGCGGTGCGGGGAGTCAACGTCGACGGCGTCATCCGCACGCTGCTCTCGCGAGGGCTTATCGCGGAGGCGGGCAGTGACGGGGAGTCCGGGGCCCACCTCTACGTCACCACGGGCCACTTCCTCGAGCGCATGGGGCTGTCCTCCCTGGATGAACTGCCCCCGCTCGCCGAGCATCTTCCCGACCTGGCTGACCTCGAGGACGTCCTGGGCGGTCTGGATCTGCATGAGTAATCCCGCCGACGTGAAGAGAGCATCGTGAGCCGAGACGCGTCCGAGGACGCAAGCCAGATCCGCCTGCAGAAGGTCCTGGCCGCGGCCGGGATCGGCAGCCGTCGTGCGTGCGAAGCCCTGATCGATCAGGGCCGGGTCGAGGTGGATGGACGCCGAGTGACGGAGCAGGGCATGCGCGTCGACCCTCGGTCAGCGGTGATTCGCGTGGACGGAGAGCGGGTTCCCACCGCCCCGGGTGTTGCGGTCGCCGCCTTCAACAAGCCACGAGGCGTCATCACCACGATGTCCGACGATGAGGGCAGGCCCTGCGTAGGGGACTGGCTCGCCGGACGCACGGACCATCTTTTTCACGTCGGTCGGCTCGATGCTGAGACCGAGGGGCTGCTGATCCTGACGAATGACGGCGAACTGGGCAACCGCCTCGGACATCCATCCTTCGGCGTGGACAAGACGTACGTCGCGACCGTGCGAGGACAGATCCCGGGATCTGCCTTGCGCGAGCTGCAGAAGGGCGTGGAGCTTGACGACGGTCCCGCACGCTGTGACTCGGCCAGGTATCTGCAGAAGCTGCCGGATCGCACGATGGTGGAACTGGTGATCCATGAAGGCCGCAATCGGATCGTGCGTCGGATGATGGAGGCCGTGGGCCACCCCGTCACGGACCTGGTGCGCACCCGCGTGGGGCCGATCCATCTGGGTCAGCAGCGTCCGGGCGTGATTCGGGAGATCACCGGTCCGGAACTTCGCCGTCTCTACACCTCCGTGGGCCTGTAGGCGGGTTCTCCTCGGTAGGCTCTCGGCCATGACACTGAGGGGCATTCGTGGGGCGACCTGTCTCACTGCGGACGACGCTGATGAGATGCGTGCGGCCGTTCGCGAGCTTCTTGCGGCCATGCTGGACCGCAATGGGCTCAGCACCGATGACCTCATCTCACTGATCCTCACCGGGACTCCGGATCTCGTCAGCGCCTTCCCCGCCGTTGGAGCGCGCGATTTCGGCCTCGTCGACGTGCCCCTTCTGTGCGCTCAGGAGATGGACGTAGCCGGTGCCCTTCCGCGCACGGTCCGAGTGCTCATCCATGCTGACTGTGCAGTGCCGCGCGCGGACATCAAGCACGTGTACCTGCGCGGCGCTGAGGTGCTCCGCCAGGACCTGGCTCAGTGAGTGGTCCGGTGGCTGACTCCCGTGATCTGCCCGAGCCCGTTCTGGTCATCGGCTCGGGCCTGATCGGCACCTCCGTCGCGCTGGCGCTGAGAAGGGCCGGCCTTGACGTCCTGCTGTCCGATCGTGACGAGTCCTGTGTCCTGACCGCCGTGGAGGCCGGAGCGGGTCGGGCGTTGGAGCCCAGTGATGTGCCCGAGGTCGTCATCGTCGCCGTGCCGCCTCGGCATGCCGGGGAGGTGCTGGCCGAAGCATCGGAGCGCTGGCCCGAGGCGACGATCTCGGATGTCACGTCCGTCAAGCACGGCGTGCTGGTCGAAGCCGTCGCGCGGGGGGCTGACGCCTCGCGTCTCGTCGGGGGTCATCCCATGGCCGGGCGTGAGGTCTCGGGACCGGCGGCCGCGGTCGCAGACCTGCTGGATGACCGACTCTGGGTGGTCACGCCGCTTCCGCGGACGCGGGTCGAGCACGTGCGCCGCATTCATCGACTGATTTCAGCGTGCGGGGCACTGCCCGTCGAGATGGACCCCCAGGAGCACGACGCCGCAGTGGCTCTGGTGTCGCATGCCCCGCAGGTCCTGTCGAGCGTGCTGGCCGCGCAGCTGGCGGGCACTGATGAGGACTCGGTGCGCATCGCGGGCCAGGGGCTTCGCGACATGACGAGAATCGCGGGCTCCAACGTCGACATGTGGTCGGACATCCTCTCGGCCAACGCGGGGCCTGTCGCCGATGTCCTGCAGCAGGTCGCGTCCGACATTGAACGAGCCGTGGACTCGCTTCGCTCCCTTGCCGCAGGGGAGACGGGCCCGCCGGCGGCCGTCACAGACCTGCTCAGGTCTGGGGCCGTGGGACGCGGGCGGATCCCGGGCAAGCACGGCGCTGCGCCCTCTGCCTATCGCGAGGTGCTCGTGCAGATCGCCGACAGTCCAGGTGAGCTCGCCCGACTCTTCGGTGCTGCCGGGAAGGTTGACGTCAACCTGGAGGACGTCCGCATCGAACACGTGCTCGGCCGTCCGAGCGGCCTGGTCGGGCTCTCGGTACGCCCCGATGCCGCAGACGCCCTGATCAAGGCGCTCATGGAGCAGGACTTCGACGTTCGCGGCTGAGTCCGGGGGACGGGAAGCCTGCGCGACGGACAGTAGGCTGGGGTCGTGCACCCGCCTGTGATCGCCGTGGACGGCCCTGCCGGTTCCGGCAAGTCCAGCGTCTGCAGGGGAGCCGCCAGGCGTCTGCGACTGCGCTATCTGGACACCGGTGCGATGTATCGAGCCATGACGTGGGCCATGCTCGACGCACAGGTCAACGTGGAGGATCCGCTGGCGGTCGCTTCAGCCTCGGACGCCGTGTCCATCCGCAGCGGCTGTGACCCGGCGCAGCCGTCGATCCACGTGGGGGATGTCGACGTGTCTGGTCCGATTCGCGGAGACGACGTCACGGCCGCGGTCAGTGCTGTAAGCGCCGTGCCAGCAGTCAGGAAGAGGCTGGTGGCCCTGCAGCGGGCTGAGGTGTCAGCCGCACAGCAGGCAGGCGTGGGCATCGTTGTCGAGGGGCGCGACATCACTACGGTGGTGCTCCCGGATGCAGACCTGAAGGTCTTCGTGACGGCGGATCCGGCGGTGCGTGCAGCTCGACGGGCCAAGCAGGACCTCACCCTCGGCAAGGCCGGCGTCGACGTGGCCCAGACCGAGACCGCGCTGCGCGAGCGGGATGCCAAGGACTCGACACGAGCGACGTCGCCTCTGACCCAGGCCGCCGATGCAGTCGTCCTCGACACGTCGAACATGACCCTCGACGATGTCATCGAGACCGTGGTGCGCATGGTCGACGAGCTGCCCCATGAGTGAGGCCAGCAGTCTGCCTTCGTGGAGCGGTGCCGCGCATGCGCGCAATCTGGCGTCGGCTGCCATGCGCATCAGCTACAAGGTGCATCCCCACGGCAATCATCACGTGGGCAATTCCGGGGCAGCGATCCTGTACTGCCGCAGTGAGG
The DNA here is from genome assembly GCA_021741645.1 of Candidatus Nanopelagicales bacterium. Taxonomy (GTDB): domain Bacteria; phylum Actinomycetota; class Actinomycetes; order S36-B12; family S36-B12; genus UBA10649. The sequence goes on along the minus strand of JAIOXK010000013.1, from coordinate 5,645 downwards.
GGATCCTTGTCGGCAGCCTGCTGCATGCGACGGTTCCCCGGCCCATCCACGTGGTCGCGAATGCAGCCATGACGGCCGCCTTGCGGCAGGGGATGCTCACGCGGGCCGGGGTGATACCCGTGCGGGATGAGACGGCGATCGAAGCCCAGCGTTCGGCGCGAGTTGCCCTCGAGGACGATCGGGCGGTCGCGCTCACGGGCTCGGCGGTGCACCCGGCCTACCTGCTCGCCACGACGGGCGCCCCGCTGGTGCCGGTCGTGATGCTCGGAGCGGAGGGCCGCGTGCCGACCGATCCTCCGCGCCCACGCACCCGAATCGATGTCTACTTCTTCGATCCCGTTCCTATTCGCGTCGCGGGGGATCCGCTGAAGGCAAGTGTGCGTGCTGCCATCGACGAGCGAGTTCGTCAGGCGATGGACGATGCAGAAGGCATGGCCGCCCTGCGGTCTGGACGCCAGTCATGAAAGACAAGAACAAGGGGCAGGAGCCCGAGATGTCAGACGAATGGATCGCAGTCGATGACCCGGACGGGGTCGACGAACCGGGTGGGGTCGACGAACGGGAAGTTGAGGCCGTCGATTCCGTAGGTGCCGTTGATGCAGACGAGGTCGAAGAGGACCTCGACGCGGCCTTGGCCGCCGCTCGGCTGGAGTTCGGCGACATCGATGCCGAGCTCGGCGATCTCATGCGCCCCGGCGGCGAGCACTCCGGTCTTCCCGTGCTGGCGGTGGTGGGCAGGCCGAACGTGGGCAAGTCCACCCTGGTCAATCGGCTGATCGGGCGTCGCGAGGCCGTGGTCGAGGACGTCCCGGGGGTCACCCGAGATCGCGTGACCTACGAGGCCGAATGGAATGGGCGCAAGTTCATCCTCATCGACACCGGCGGCTGGGATCGCAAGGCCAAGGGCATGGCTGCCCAGATCGCCGCTCAGGCCGAGCGAGCGATCGGCGATGCCGATGCAGTGATGTTCGTCGTCGACGCGCAGGTTGGCCCTACCGACACCGATGAGGCCGTCGTCCAGGTGCTGCGCCGCACCGGAAAGCCGGTGCTGCTCGTGGCCAACAAGGTCGATGATGCGGCTGCTGAGCTGGAGGCTGCATCGCTGTGGTCACTGGGGCTGGGGGAACCGCACCCGGTCTCTGCCCTTCAGGGACGCGGGTCGGGCGACCTCCTGGACGCGGCGGTCGCGATGCTGCCGGAGGAGGGCTCTGGTCAGTCCAGGGTTGGGGGTCCACGGCGCGTGGCTCTGCTGGGGCGCCCGAACGTCGGCAAGTCATCGCTTCTGAATGCGCTCGCGGGCGGCGACAGGGTTGTCGTCGACAACGTCGCGGGCACCACGGTCGATCCGGTCGATGAGCTCATCGAGTTGAAGGGCACCTGGTGGTGGTTCGTGGACACCGCAGGCATCCGCAAGCGCTCTAAGGAGGCCAGCGGCCACGAGTACTACGCCACCCTCCGCACTCAGGCGGCTCTGGATCGGGCCGAGGTCGCGGTCGTTCTCGTGGATGCCTCCGAGCCCATGAGTGAGCAGGATGTCCGGATCATCTCCATGGTGATTGAGGCCGGTCGTGCACTGGTCGTGGCCTACAACAAGTGGGATCTGACCGATGAGGAGCGGCGGCACTACCTCGACCGGGAGATCGACCGCGATCTGGTGCAGGTGCCGTGGGCTCCTCGGGTCAACGTGTCGGCCAAGACGAAGCGGCACATCGAGAAGCTCACGCCGGCGATCGAGGCGGCCCTGGAGGGCTGGGAGACTCGCATCTCAACGGGACGCCTGAACGCCTTCATCAAGGAATTGCAGGACGCTCATCCGCACCCGCTGCGTGGCGGGCGGCAGCCGCGGATTCTGTTCGCGGCCCAGGTTCAGGTCGGCCCTCCGACCTTTGCTCTCTTCACCACCGGATTCCTCGAGGCGGGCTTCCGTCGCTTCATCGAGCGACGCCTGCGCGAGGAGTTCGGCTTCACCGGCACCCCGATCCGGATCGTTATGCGCGTGCGCGAGAAGCGCTCACGACGACGCGGCTGAGGCAGGGTTCACTGGGGCTACCGGGGGTGCCACGTCGCACGACCGGCCAGCGGGACGGTCGGCGAAGCGGTCCGCGATCCACACCACGGCCGCAGGGCCGGAGACGTGCGCGGCCTCTTGATGGGTGACCCCACCCATCCACAGCACCTCGATGGTGGACCCGCCCTCGCACCACTGCTGCTGGATCATCGAGTTCGGCCACGGGAGCACGACCTCGTCGGCGGTGCCCTGGGCCATGAAGACCGGCATGTCCGCCGGCATGACCGGAGGAGTCTGAGCCAGCATCGAGTCCTGCCACACGAGGTTCTCGAGGGGATCGAAGGCGAAGATCTGCTGGCCGAACTTCTCGCGGGCAAGGGCCTCGAGACCGGACTGCTTGATGCACTCTGCGGCCAGGCGCTGGCTGGCGTCTCGGCCGGCGTCGGTCAGCACCTCATCTACGGGAAGGTCGGGGTAGTACGTGGGCCATGACTCGATGAGAGCCGATCCAATGACCCAGCCCACGGCGGTATCCCACTGGGCGCTGGCGATCTCCGAGAGGTTCAGCGCTGGAGCTGCCGCAGCGACGCCCACGAGAGTCAGTTCGGGGGCGTACTCAGGGCCGAGGTGACCGGTCCAGATGGAGGCATGTCCGCCCTGGGAGTGACCGAAGGTGGCATACCGATCGCTGGCGGAGGCCTCGGGCATGAAGCGGGCTGCACGCACAGCGTTGACCACGTCTCGAACCTCGGACTGGGCGATGAGGTACTGGTTCGGTCCGGGAGTTCCCAAGCCGACGTAGTCGGTGGCGACGACGACCCAGCCCTGCTCCATCATCGGACCGATGAAGGTGTACATGTCCGCTGTCGGGTCCGAGGAACGCGACGGCACGCACGCATCGCCCATGCCGAGGGTTCCGTGCTCCCAAGCGACGACGGGGCGTCCCTCCGGCGGAGCGGGGGAATCGGGGATGAAGATCATGGCGCCAGAGACGGCTCGATCGCCATTGGGGCGCTCTGAGACATACAGAATCCTCTGCGCCGAGCCACCCTCCACGGTGATGCTCATGGGCTCGGCCCTGATGACGGTGCCCAACTCGTTGGGGATGGGGTCGGGGGGCGCGTAGAACGGATCCAGACTGAGCTGCTGCTCGCGCGTGGTCTCCCATCCGGAGGCGAGGCGGGCAATGCCGTACACCACTCCCACGAGGAGGAGCGCGATCGCGATAAGTCCGACAATCCGAAGGAATCCCATGGCGGGAATGTACGCCACCCGGCACGTCAACACTCGCAACGCGACCGTGTAGTGTTGCGCCTCGCGCCAGAACATCGGTGGCAGCGGGCTGTAGCGCAGCTTGGTAGCGCACTTGACTGGGGGTCAAGGGGTCGCAGGTTCAAATCCTGTCAGCCCGACCAATGCTCCCCTCACAGACTCTCGAGAGTGTGTGAGGGGATGCGTGCGGGCCCGCGACACGACCCCGACCCTCTAGCCTTCGGTCATGCCATCCGCACGGAAAGCTGAGTCCGCAACGGCGTCAGCGTGGAGATCGTGGCTTCCCAAGATCGTCCTCACGATTCTCGGTATCGCCGTCGCATACTTCATCTTCCGATACATGGCCACCAACTTCGGTGGATTCGAGCAGGGGGTTCAGGCGGCCTTCTCCATGCCCGTCGGCTGGACGCTTCTGGCCATCTTCGGGGGGCTATTCGCCATCGCCGTCTACCCGCTCACGGCGATTGCCGCCATCCCGCACCTGGGCTATGTGCCGGCCTTCGTCGATCGCCAGGGCGGCTTCGCCATCAGCACCACCATTCCGTTCGGTGGTGGCCCGATCGCGGTCGGCACCCAGTACGGCATCCTCGCGAGATACGGAGTGAGTCAGCGCCTAGCGGCGGCCGCCGTCGCAGCCGATGCCCTGTGGACGTATCTCATGACGTTCGGGGCTCCGGGCATCGCGCTCATCCTGCTGTGGGTCTTCGAGCGGCGATCCCTGTCCGGGGACACGTGTGGGGGCCTTTCCTGCTCGGCCGTCGACGTCGTGATCATCATCGCCGGCGTGGTGTGCCTCGTATCCATGGTGGCGGTCGCCTTCGTCCTGCGCAGTCGAACCAATGCCAGGCGGGTGGGGGACTTCGCACAGGGGCTGATCGGTGTGGCCTTCCGCGTCATGAAGCGGACACCACCGAATGTCGTCGAGACGGTCGTGGGCTTCAACGACACCGCGGCCGAGATGGTGGGCAAGCGATGGGTACCGATCACGGTGACGAACGTGGTGGCCCAGCTGGCACCAATGATCGTGGTGATCGCGGCCCTGCGCGGTGTGGGAGATGCGAACGTCACCGTGCTGGAGGTCTTCGTGGCCTACTCGGTGGCGCTTCTACTGACCACCGTGCCCCTGGCGCCCGGCGGTGCTGGGACTGTGGATGCGGCATTGATCGGCATGCTCGTGGCCTTCGGCGCGGAGTTCGATGAGGCGGTCGCGGCTGATGTGATCTGGCGGGCGTTCTCGTTCCTGCCACAGATGGTGCTGGGCTGGCTTGCCGTCGGCTACTTCACCGTTCGTCAGCGCCTCACTCGACGATCGCATCAATCCGTCGAGCCAGATCCAGATCGAGTGACGTAACGCCCCCGGCGGAGTGCGTCGACAGCGTGAACGTCACAGTGCGCCACCGGATGTCGATATCGGGATGGTGATCCATCTGCTCGGCGGCTTCGGCGATCCGATTGACGAGCATGATGACGTCGGGAAACGTCGGCAAGGTGACAGACCTGGTCAGGGCGTCTTCGTCGCGGACCCAGTCGATGTGCTCCGCGCAGAAGCCGATCACGCTCTCGTGCGGTTCCAGGTCAGGCATTTGCGCTCCTACAGTGCAACCGTTCCCGAGATGACGGTGACGCTCGAGCCGCCGATCCAGATCCCAGTGCCGTCTTCTTTCACCTGCACGCGGCCGGCTCGACCCATCGCCGTGCCCTGATGCGCCACGTAGGAGGAAGGGGCGATCCGTGCCCCGATCAGCCACTGGGCGAGAGCTGCATTCAGTGATCCCGTGACCGGATCCTCAGTGATCCCTGAGTTTCCGGGGAAGAATGCCCTGACCTCATAGTCGGCAGGCCCGCTTGCATGCGGACCGATCACGCCGACATCGAAAGTGGCGAGGATCTCCGGATCCGGCGCTACTGAGAGGACGGTCTCTGCATCCCTGAGCAGCACTGCCTGCCAGCCGGGGCCGTTGTCGCACCACTGGTGGTCGACGATCTCCGCGCGCGTGAGTCCGAGCCCCCTGGCGATCCGATCGACGTTCTCCTCCGGCAGCGGCCCGGACTTCCGCAGGGGTGGAGCAAGAAAGGCGAGTTCGTCCCCTGTCTGCTGGATCGAGACAAGTCCCACACCGCACTCCTGAACGATGAGATCGCTCTTCGGGATGCCGCCGGCCTGCAGCCAGGCGTGGGCGGTGCCGAGAGTCGGATGCCCGGCGAACGGGAGCTCGCGTCCCGGGCAGAAGATGCGCACCCGGTAGTCAGCGTCGTCATCCGTCGGAGGCAGCAGGAAGGTGGCTTCGGACAGGTTGGTCCAGTTGGTGAAGGCCTGCATCTCGTCGTCAGTGAGCCCCTCGGCGTCGTGCACGACGGCCACGGG
>JAIOXK010000012.1 GCA_021741645.1 Candidatus Nanopelagicales bacterium | reverse complement strand
GTCTCACACTGCCCCAGCCAGCCCCCGTCCTGCGCCTTGCTCCACAACGTTGCCGTGTAGCCCACGAGCTCGACAGCACCACTGGTCGGCACCGCATCCCAGACGACGTCGACGCTGCTCTTCGTCTGCACCGCTGTGACACCCTGCGGCGCGACTGGCCGGTTCGCCACGATGGTGGTGTCGATCGGCTCAGAAGGAGTGCCCTCGCCGACGGTGTTGACTGCCACCACCTCGACCCACGTGTGATCGGCCTCCCTGAAACCATCGAGGGTGCAGGTCGCCGCGGGAGCCACCACGGTGCATTCATCCACCACCGTGCCCACGGACGTGGGTGTTGCGGGCACGGCAACTGACGTGGTCGTCATGGTCGTCGTGGGCTTCTCCTCGTAGGCACGCACGATGTAGTCGCGAATCTGGTAGCCACCGTCAGACCATGGAGCACGCCACGAGACCTTGATCGCCCCATCGCGCTCGTCCAACTGCACGCCCAGCGGGGCGGACGGGGTCGACGGCTGCGGCTCTCGATCCTGCCGAACGGAGAAGGCACCACGTCCTGCCTTGGACACTGCCGCTGCCTCGAACCAGTACGGCTCGAAATTGTCCAGACCGTCGAGAGTGCAGGAGCTCAGGGACGAATCCGAGTAAGCCTTGACGCTGCACTCGGCCAGCTTCGCGCCGCCGCTCTCCTTGCTCCACGCCTGGACGACGTAGGACGAGATCTCATCGCCACCATCGGACGCCGGGAGCGTCCATACTGCCGTGACACTGTCGTCACCCGGAAGCAGCACGACGTTGCGTGGCGTCATGGGCTTGCGTGTCTCCAGCCGCACGGCGAAGGGCGACGACGACGCGTAGGTGCCAGCGACCGTCGTGGCGCGCACACTCACCGCGTAGGTCGACCCGAGAGCCAGGCCACCGACGGTGCAGCCAATCCGGCGCTGCGAACCCGCAGCGCCGCCGTCATTGCGGACGCTCGCCGCATAGACAAGGCAGGAGCCGGCCTCGGCCTGGCTGGTCGCATCTCGAACCGTCGCCGTGTACGAGGCGACGGGGGTCCGGCCATCGTCGTTCGGCGGCTGCCACGTGATGCGCATCGTCCGACCCTGCGGGGAGACGGCCACCGCCTGCGGGGCATCCGGCGGATCCACGAGCAGCACCTGGACTCGGGGCTCCGACGCCGGGCTCGCACCCGCACCGGTCTCGGCGATCACGTCCACGTAGACGGGCGCGCCCTCCAGCCCCTCGATGGAGCACTGATCCCCTGCCGTGGTGCAGGAGCCGATGACCTTCCCGCCCGTCGGAGCCGAATGAGCGGTCGCCTTGTAGGCGGAGATCGGAAGGCCGCCGTCAGACAGGGGGACCTGCCAGGTCACGCGAAGCTCCGGGCCGACCTGAACCGCGGTCACCGACCGCGGCACCTCGGGCGGGGCTGCGGGGATGACGGCAATCCGCGGGTCGGACGGCACCCCGTCGAGCAGGGCGTTGGATGCGGTCACGTCGATGTAGTACGTGGTGCCGTTGGGAAGCGGGCCGATGTCGCACTCGCGCGGCTTGGCCGCCTTCGGGGTGCACGTTGCATATGCATCTCCACCAGTCAACGTGAGGTAGGCGTTGACCTCGTATCTCACCTGTCGGGAACCGCCGAACGAGAGCGGGGTGCTCCACGTCACCTTCGCGAATCCATTGCCGCGCGTCACACTCACATTTCGCGGCACGGTCGGTGAGGATGCCGCCGACACCGTCGTGCGAGCTGACGGGGTTCCCTCCATCAACGATGTGACCGCAGCGACGTCGACGTAGTACGTCGTCGAGTTGTCGAGTCCACCGATCGAGCACGACAGCCCCGTCGTGGTGCACGAACCGGCTACGGCGGCCGACGACGCCGACGACGCGTATGCCCGGGCAACGTAGCTCGTGATATCCAGGCCTCCATTGGAGCTCGGCGCCAGCCAGGCAACCGCAATGGCGCCCTCCTCTCGGCTGGCGACGACACTGCGGGGCGCGGATGCCGGGGCACCCACCACCTCGGCCGTTCGGGCAGTGGCGGTGCCGGTGCCGTCGCCGTTGGTCGCGTACCCCGTCAGGTAGTAGGTGGTGCCGTTGGTCAGCCCGGTCATGGTGCACGTGAGGCTCGTCAGTGACGTCGGTGAGCAGGAGTCGACCAACGTGCCACCGCTCGATGCGTCGTAGACCTCCATCGTGTAGTCCGTGATCGCGCTGCCGCCATCACTCGCCGGTGCCGACCAGCTGATCAGCAGCGAGCCGCTGGCCGAGACCACGCTGATGTCCTGCGGCGCCGATGGCACGGCTGCGCTGGCTCCCGGAGCGAAGCCCAAGGCAAGCGCGGTGATCGTCAATCCCACGGCGGAGGTGACTTTGAGTCGTGATGAGCGGAGGTGAAACAACATGCGGGAGGCCCCCATCGTGAGACAACAGGCCTCCAGTATCCCTGCCGAGGCTGGGGCACACCCACGGTCCCACCCGAGCCGATCCCTGCATGATGCTCGGTTCTTACACGCCCGCGATCACGGACGGGAGTGGTCGCCCCCGTGGATCTGGTCCAGCGCATGAATGAGCACGGGGCTCAGTGCTGCGATCGTGTCCTTAGCCCCGCCGCTGGAACCAGGCGCATTGACGATGAGGGTCGTGCCGGCAATGCCAGCAATGCCGCGCGAGAGTATTGCGGTCGGCACCCCATGAGCGACGCCATAGGCGCGGATCGCCTCGGCCAGGCCAGGAGACGGTCGATCGATCACATGAGCCGTCATCTCCGGAGTCAGGTCGCGTGGGGTGTGCCCGGTGCCGCCGGTCGTGATCACGACGTCGACGCCGTCTGCGACCGCGGAGTGCAGCGCGTCCAGCACCGGCTCGCCGTCGGCGACGACGACTGGCTCGCCCACCTCGATGCCAATCTCACGAAGGCCGGCAACCAGGATCGGTCCTGACGTGTCCTCCCACGTGCCAGCGGCGGCCCGCGTCGAGCAGGTGATCACTCGCCCCTGAAAGGTCATGACTCACGCACCCAATGACCTGATCGGCCACCGAGCTTCTCGAGCAGGACGACCTCGTCGATGGCTGCCGTGCGGTCCTTGCCCTTGACCATGTCGATGACGGTCAGCCCGCCCACCGCCGCGGCTGTCAGGGCCTCCATCTCCACGCCCGTGCGATCGGCCGTGCGGACGGTGGCGAGGATCTCGACGAACGAGCCCCCGTCGGCGTCGTGCAGGGTGACGTCGACGTCGACGCCGTGCACGGAGATGGGGTGGCACAGCGGAATCAGATCGGGCGTGCGCTTCGTCGCCTGGATCGCGGCGATGCGAGCCACCGCGAGCGCATCGCCCTTGGGCATGTCGCCGGAACGCAGCAGCGTCGCGACCGCGTCCGACACCGTCACCCGGCACCGCGCCGTCGCGGACCTCGTCGTGACGTCCTTGGCGGTGACATCGACCATGCGTGCCTCGCCACGTTCATTCAGGTGGGTCAGGGGCGTCTCACTCATGCCGAAACCCTAGCCGCGGGTGCCTTGGCGGGTGAGCGCTCCCGCGCATTGCGAATCGCCTCCATGACTTCCTCCAATGCGCGAAGGGAGTGACCCGAGATGAAGGTGTCGATGAAGGGCAGCGCTGCGGCCATGCCGCCCACAAGTGGCTCATAGGACTCCGCGGCCTTGCGCGGGTTCACCCAGATGACATGGTGGGCAAGGCGCGACATGCGCTGCATGGAGGTTGCCACCATGTCGACGCCATCGATCTCCCAGCCATCGGACACGATGACGATGACGGCACCGCGCGCCATGCCCCGACGTCCGTACTCATCGAGAAACGAGGCCAGCGCCCGACCGATGCGGGTTCCGCCCGACCAGTCCGGTGCTGCATCGACCGCCTTGCGGTAAGCCACATCCGGATGGGTGAGGGCAAGGGCACGCGTCAGTCGCGTCAGCCGCGTAGCGAAGACGAATGCCTCCGCCCGAAGCGCCTGCACCGCACCACGCATGAGATGCAGATAGACCCGCGCATAGGGCTCCATGGATCCAGACACATCCGCGATCAGCACTACTCGCCGCGGGCGTTCGGCCTGCTTGCGCATCACCATGTCGACCGGGTCACCGCCCGTTCGGTGGGAACGACGCAGCGTGCCGCGCACATCCAGTCGACGCCCGGACGCATGTCGACGAAGTCGTCTGCCGACGCGCGGGGGCGGGACCACCGGGAGCTGGTCGACAAGTCGACGGATGAGGGCCAGCTCCTCCTCCGTGCAGGCGGCGAAGTCGCGGTCGGCCAACCGCTCGGACTCGCTGACAGCAGCGAGTACCTGCGGATCCTCCTCTTCACCATCACTGTCATCGGATGACTCACCGGGTGTCGCACTCGTGACCTTGCTACTGCCACCAGGGTCGCCCGCTCGCTCCTGCGCATTCGGGCTGCGTTCGCCAGCGGGGGCGCTGTCGGGCGGAGCCGCGTGCTGGCTCTGCCCACGCGAGTCGGCAAGGTCGACGATGCCGCGGAAGATCTGGGAGAAGACTCGGTCGTAGATCTCTATCTGCCCGTGATCGGTCAGGAGCGTCGTCCGACCGAGCCAGTACACCTCATCGACGGTCTGAGGTTGAGCGGCACCAATCGCGCGGGCGAAGCGCACCGAGCGCTCCGGAGTGACCGGCACACCGGCCGAGTGGAGGAGTTGTCCGAACCCGCTCACGATCCCGGTGAAGAGGTCGTCCGCTACGCCCCGGCCACCCATGCCAGACCCTCTGCCCGAGCGGCGTCCTGATCCTCGCGGTACTTCAGGACAGATCCAAGAGTCTGGTCAACACCCTCGGCATTCAGGGCGGGCAGTCCGAGCAGCATCGCTGCGTGCACCCAGTCGATCGCCTCGGCGACGCCAGGAGGCTTCTGGACGTCAAGCCCCCGCAGGCGCTGAACGGCCGACGCCACCTGCTCAACCAGCGCGTCCGGTGCCTCGGGAACGCGCAGACGGATGATGCTCGTGGCGTGCTCGAGGTCGGGGTAGTCGATCCAGTGGTACAGGCAGCGCCGCTTGAGAGCGTCATGCAGGTCGCGTGTGCGGTTCGAGGTGAGGATGACAACAGGCGGGACGGCTGCCCGCAGAGTCCCCAGTTCCGGCACTGTCACCGATGACTCCGCCAGCATCTCGAAAAGGAAGGCCTCGAACTCCTCGTCCGCACGATCGACCTCGTCGATCAGAAGTACGGCCGGATTCGGGCCCGGGTGCTCGAGTGCCTGAAGCAGTGGGCGTTCGATCAGGAAGTCACGAGAGAAAAGGGCGTCCTCGGCCAGGTGCGTGCCCTGTGCCTCGGCCATGCGGATGCCGAGGAGCTGTCGCGGGTAGTTCCACTCGTAGAGCGCCTCGGATGCGTCAATGCCCTCGAAGCACTGCAGTCGGATCAACGGGGTGTCGAGCATCTCGGCAAGGGCCTTCGCTGCCTGCGTCTTCCCGACGCCCGCCTCCCCCTCGAGGAGCAGCGGCTGGGGCAGGCGCACCGCGCAGAACAGTGCCGTTGCGAGGCCAGGCTCGGCGAGGTACTCGTTCCTCGCAAGCTCCTTCGTCAGGGCCGAGATGCTGGGAATCTGGTCTTCAACGCTCACGGTCAGGAGCCCACATAAGCCGCTGGGTCCGCGAGGAACGTCGTCCGGCACCCCGGGCAGCAGAAGTAGTACGTCGTGCCGTCCACGTCGGCGTGAATCGACGACTCGACAGCGGCAACCGTCATCTGGCAGATCGGGTCAATGGCCGTCATCGCAGTCTCGGGCGCCGTGGCCATCATGAGAGAGCGCATCCCCGGTCGTGGCGCCGCCTGGCTCCGTCGTTCGATGATCTCGGCGAAGATCGACAGCGCAACCTCCTCAGGCGTGCGAGCACCGATGTCGAGGCCGGCCGGGCTCTTGATTCGGGCACGCTCGTCATCCGTGAGGTCCAGGGACTCCAGCACGGCGCGGCCCCGCTTGGGGCTGGCCACGAGCGCGACGTAGGGGATGCCAGCCTTGACGGCATCGACCAGCGCCTCCTCCTCGTCAAAGCCGTGGGTGGCGACAACGACGGCATCCGTCGTTCGCATCTCCCCCAAGGACCACTGGGCGATCTCGTAGCCGAGCGCACTGCCTACGGAGGACAGGGCGCCGGCGATCGGTGTGTCGCCGACGATGGCCACACGGGGTGCCGGCAGCACGGGTTCCATGAAGATCTCCAGCGTTCCACCGGAAAGGCAGGGGTTGTGCACCGTCGTCTTGCCGGTCTGATCCGGCTCGGCGACGGGCGATATGCGCAACAGCACACTCGTTCCAGACTCCAGCGCGGCCAGACCCTGGGAGCGCACGGTCGCTTGCGCGCATTGACCTCCGACGAAGCCCTCGATGGTGCCGTCTGACAGCACAATCGCCTCGTCACCAGGCTTGGCAGATGTGGGCCGTTCAGCAAGAACGACGCGGGCGTGCACGAAAGGAACACCGTCTGCCCGAAGGCGTTCGGCTCGATCGTGCACGGCCCGCGTCGTCATCGCTTTGAGGAATCCCTACTCGACAGCCAGGTCAACGCGCACCGGACGGCCCTGGATTGCCCGCCACACGTTCGCGGGGGTCAGGGGCATGTCCGCGTGACGCACGCCGAACGGGCTGATGGCGTCGACGACGGCATTGACGACGGCGGGCGGGGAGCCCACGGTCGCCGACTCACCGACACCCTTGGCGCCAATCGGGTGGTGGGGGGACGGGGTGACCGTCTCGCCCAGCTCGTAGTCCGGGCACTCCATCGCGGTCGGCAGCAGGTAGTCCATGAAGGAACCACCGAGGCAGTTGCCGTCCTCGTCGAATGCGATGAGCTCCATGAGCGCCATGCCGATGCCGTCGGCAAGACCGCCATGCACCTGACCTTCGACGATCATCGGATTGATGCGCGTACCGCAGTCGTCGACCGCAATGAAGCGACGCACCTTCACCTGGCCGGTGCCGGGATCCACGTCGACGACGCAGATGTAGCAGCCGTAGGGGTAGGTGAGGTTCGGCGGGTTGTAGACCGTCATGGCCTCAAGGTGACCCTCGACACCCTCCGGAAGCTCCAGCGAACCGTGCGAGAGCAGGGCGATCTCCTGGATCGTCTTGCCGCGCTCGGGGTCGCCCTTGACCTTCCAGCGGCCCAGCTCCCACTCGAGGTCATCGGGCGAGCACTCCAGGGCGGCCGCAGCCACCAGGCGTGCCTTGTCCTTCACCTTGCGGGACACGACCGCCGCGGCCGCGCCGGAGACCGGCGTGGAACGGGAGCCGTAGGTGCCCAGACCGAACGGTGTCTGATCGGTGTCGCCGTGCACGACCTCGATGTCCTCCGGTGCGATGCCGAGCTCGTGCGCCACGATCTGGGCGTAGGAGGTCTCGTGGCCCTGGCCCTGGCTCTGCACCGACAGACGCAGCACCGCCTTGCCCGTGGGGTGCACGCGCAGCTCGATGCCGTCGGCCATGCCCAGGCCCAGGATGTCCATGTCCTTGCGCGGACCCGCACCGACACCCTCGGTGAAGAACGAGATACCGATGCCCATGTACTCGCCGCGGGCACGCTTCTCGGCCTGCTCCCTTCGGAGTTCGTCGTAGCCGGCGATGCGCATGGCCTCACGCATGGTCAGCTCGTACTGGCCCGAGTCATACACCCAGCCGGTGGGCGAGGTGTACGGGAACTGCTCCGGACGCAGCAGATTCTTCAGCCGCAGCTCGGCCGGATCCATCTCCAGCTCAGCGGCCAGCATGTCGACCATGCGCTCGATGAGATAGACGGCCTCGGTGATGCGGAACGAGCAGGCGTAGGCCACGCCGCCCGGTGCCTTGTTCGTGTAGACCGGAGTCACCTTGCAGTGCGCGTTCGGGTAGTCGTAGGAACCACTGAAGATGTGGAAGAAGCCGGCCGGGTAGTTGGTCGGCTGAGCCACACCGTTGAACGCGCCATGGTCGGCGAGCACATCCACGTCAACGGCGAGGATCTTGCCCTCCTTCGTCGCCGCGATCTTTCCGGTCATGTGGTAGTCGCGTGCGAACGAGGTGGAGACGAGATTCTCGTTGCGATCCTCCACCCACTTGACTGGCTTGCCTGTCACGATGCTGCCCAGAATCGACAGCACGTAGCCGGGGTAGACGCCGACCTTGTTGCCGAAGCCGCCGCCGACGTCCGGGCTGATCACGCGGATCTTGTGCTCGGGCAGGCCCGCCACCATCGCGTAGACGGTGCGGTGGGCGTGCGGTGCCTGGCTCGTCGTCCAGAGCGTCAGCTGCCCCGTGACCTTGTCCATCTGTGCGACCGATGCACACGTCTCCATGGGGGACGGGTGCACGCGGGGGTACATGATCTCCTGGGTCACGACGACGCAGTCGGGATCGGCCTCAGCCGCAGCGATGGCCTCGGCAGTGCCGATGGCATTGCCCGACTCCCAGGTCTTGGCACCGTGCACATCGGTGATGCTGTTGTCAGTCTGGCCCTTGTCGTCACGGATGACCGGAGCATCGGGATCCATGGCGCGCTTGGCGTCCATCACCGGCTCGAGCGGTTCGTAGTCCACCTCGATGAGCTCGAGTGCGTCCTTGGCGATGTAACGGTCGGTCGCAATGACGAAGGCCACCTCCTGGCCCTGGAAGCGGACCTTGTCGGTCGCCAGCACGGCCTGGGTGTCGTACGACAGCGTCGGCATCCAGGCGAAGTTGTCGCCCAGGAGAGACGGACGCGGGATGCCCTCGAGTGCGGCGCCCGTGAGCACAGCGACCACGCCGGGAAGGGCCTCGGCCGCCGAGGTGTCGATGCCGTTGATCTTGGCATGGGCGAAGGGGCTACGCAGGATCGCGCTGTGGAGCATGCCCGGGAGATTCACGTCGTCGACGTAGTTGCCCTGGCCCCGGACGAAGCGCTGATCCTCGACGCGCTTCATGTTGCCGAAACCGATCGGGTTGCCTGCTGCACTGATCGGTACTTCCTCGACTGCGGTCATGCGTTCACCTCACTTGTGGCGGGATGGTCGGCGGCCCACTGGATCGCCTCAACGATGTTCTTGTAGCCGGTGCAACGGCAGATCTGGCCGGAGATCGCCTCGCGGATCTCCTCCTCCGAGGGATGCGGATTGTGGTCCAGCAGCCAACGCGCGGTCATCATCATGCCCGGGGTGCAGAAACCGCACTGCAGACCGTGGCACTCGATGAACCCCTGCTGGACGGGGTCGAGACCTGCCTCGGTCTCCATCCCCTCAACGGTCCTGACGTCGTGGCCGTCCGCCTGAGCAGCGAGCACGGTGCAGCTCTTCACTGCCTCTCCGTCCACCCACAGGGTGCAGGCGCCGCAGTTGGAGGTGTCGCAGCCCCAGTGAGTGCCTCGCAGTTCCGCGTCCTCCCGGATGAAGTGGACGAGGAGTTTGCGCGGCTCGACGTCGCGGGTGATCGGCTCACCGTTCACGTTGATGGTTACCTGCATGTCACGCTCCCTGGCTTGCTGCGGCCGCGCGAGTAAGGGCGCGGAAGGTGAGTTCTTCGGCGAGGTGCTTCTTGTAGTCGGCCGGACCGCGCTGGTCGGACGAGGGATCGGACGCATCGCCGGCCAACTTCGCGGCTGCCCGGAGGTTCTCCTCGGTCGGCGCCTTGCCGATCAGGAAGGCCTCGGCGTCGGGGGCGCAGAAGTGCTCGGCGCCCACGGCAGTGAGCCCAATGCCACAGTCCGCGACGACGCCATCCTTGACAGTGACGAACACGCCGGCCGAGCACACTGCCCAGTCACCGACCCGACGCTCGACCTTCTCGTAGGCCGAACCCGCCCCTGGGCGGATCGGGAACCGAACCTCGGTCAGCATCTCTGCGGGGCCCACCTTGGTCTCGTACGGACCCTCGTGGAACTCGCGGAGCGGAACGGTGCGGGAGCCGCTGGAGTTCTGGATCACGACGGTGCCGCGCAAGGCAGCACCGAGAGCCGACAGGTCCTCGGAGGGATCGGCCTGGCACATGGATCCACCCACGGTTCCGCGATTGCGCACCAAGGGATCGGCGATGACCTTCTCGGCCTCGCGGAACACCGCGTAGTGCTCGGAGAGGATCGGGGATTCAAGAACCTCGCGGTGGGTCACCATCGCGCCGAGGACGAGCTCGTCGCCCTCGACCCGGATGCCGCGAAGTTCGTCCAGGTCATTGATGTCGATGAGCATCTCGGGACGAGCGATGCGCAGCTTCATCATGGGCAGCAGACTGTGGCCGCCGGCGAGAATTCGCGCCTCCTCCCCGTGTTCCTCGAGAAGTGCGATGGCGTTGGCCACCGAGGTCGCGCGGACGTAGTCCGTTGGTGCGGGTGTTTGCATCCCTCACCCCTTCCGATGAGTTGAATCACGTGGGCAATCAGTGAGCGTGCTTCGGGGCAGCGTCCCCGCTGGCGCGCGGGGGCTGCAGATCAACGACTGGCGATCCACCAGATGACGACACCGACGACGACCAGGCCGATGACGACGGGGACGGCCCGCTTGAGCACGGGCACCAGGGCCGCGTTGCCCAGATCCAGAGCCTCGTTGTTGAGCTGAGGGGTCGGGGCAGGTGCGGTAACCACCGGAGCGCCTGCCGAATCCGCCGCCGCGGCGGGGACGGCCGCGTCGTCGGCCGTCGTCTGCCGAGCTGCGATGACCTTCTCGAGGTTGCCGGCGAACTGGCCGATCAGGCGCTTGGAAACATCGGCCATCACACCGCGGCCGAACTGGGCAGCCTTGCCGGTGACGGTGAGGTCCGTGACGATCGTGGCCCTCGTCGTGGTGGCGGTCTCCTCGGTGAGGGTCGCGGTGATCTTGGCGCCAGCAGTGCCTGCGCCCTTGGTCTCCTTGCCGGTCGCATCGATGACGGCAGTGTGCGTCGCCTCGTCGATCGAGACGAACGAGCCCTCTCCTGCGAAGTTCATCGTCACCGGGCCGAGCTTCACCTTGACGGTCGCGGTGAAGTTGTCACCGTCGAACGATGTCAACGTGGCGCCAGGCATGCAGGGCGCGATCGCCTCCACGTCCAGCAGCGTCTTCCACGCGGTGTCCATGTCCGCCGGGACGACGAACGAGTTCTCGAGCTCCATGGGCCCTCCGGGTGCGGTGGTGCGGGGAAGCCGTGTGTGAGTAACGTCACGGCGCGTAGGTGCCAAGGTAATCCCGGGTTTGCCCTTCCGCGACTGGAAAGCCGAAACTCGTGGGTGTCACCCTGCTCAGCAGTGGCTACCCGCCCGCAAAGGGAGGCAGGACGTCAACGCGGCTGCCCCCATGGACGAGCGCATGAAGGTCCGAACACGACACTTCGTCCAGCAGGAACGAGCAGCGCGGACGCACACCGGCGAACTCGGGATGACGGCTCTCGATCTCGTCAAGAACGGATCCGAGGGAACCAGCCCCGACCGTCACCATCGACGCGCCCACGGCCGCGCGCGCCGCGGCAAAGAGATGGACCTCCACCTGGCCCGCGGCGTCCAACACATCAGCCACCGATGGCGCTCATGGGTCGATCAGGCTGGATGAAGGACGGATCGTTGATGCCATGACCCGGGAGCTTCGCCATCGTCGCCTGGGCGAACAGGCCCGCGATGCGCGACCGGCGCTCCTCGTCCGATAGCGAGGCGTCGCGCAGAGTCGCGCGCACATCCGTCTCGTCCCGGGCGAAAAGGCAGTTGCGGATCTGCCCGTCCGCGGTGAGGCGGAGGCGATCGCATGCCGCGCAGAAGGGCTTGCTCACGCTCGCGATGATGCCGACGGTCGCCGGGCCGTCGTCCACGATGAACTCCTCTGCTGGCGCCGAGCCGCGACCGGGCTTTGGGGTCAGGCGGAACTCGGACTCCAGCAGGTCGTGGATCTCAGCGGCCGTCACCATCTCTCCGCGATCCCACGAGCCTCCCGGGTCGAGCGGCATCTGCTCGATGAACCGCAGGTGCCAACCGTTCTCCAGGGAATGCCGGAGCATGGGAATGGCCTCGTCGTCGTTGATCCCACGCATCAGCACGGTGTTCACCTTGACCGGATGCAGTCCGGCAGCGAGGGCAGAGGTGATGCCGGCGATCACGTCATCGAAGCGATCTCGGAAAGTCAGCTTCGTGAACCGATCGGCATCGAGGGTGTCGAGGCTGATGTTCACCCGCTCGAGGCCGGCGTCTGCCAGAGGCTGGGCGAGATCGGCCAGACGCAGGGCGTTGGTGGTCAACGTGATTCGAGGGGGCGCGGGCAGCTCATTGATGCGCTGAACGATCTCGACGATGTCCGGTCGCACCAGCGGCTCACCGCCCGTCAGTCGAATGGACTCGACTCCCTGCGAGATCGCCACCTCGATGACCGTCATCAGCTCGTCGATGCTGAGCAGATGGTCACCTGGCATCCAGTCGGCGAAATCGGGGGGCATGCAATAGGTGCACCGCAAGTTGCATCGATCGGTCACCGACACGCGCAGGTCTCGATGCACCCGACCGTATGAGTCCATGAGGGAGCCAGTCGCCTCACCGACCGCCACCCGAGGCATTCCCAGATCCGACGTCATGCGCAGTTCACCCACTCATCCGTGCCGTCCAGGAAGACCTGGTGCTTCCAGACCGGCAGCCTCTCCTTGACCAGGTCGACAAGTGCCTGGCACGCGGCGAACGCCTCACCTCGATGAGCCGTGGCAACGGCCGCCACCAACGCGGACTCCCCGATCGGGATGGGTCCCACCCGATGGGCGACGGCCAGGGCGATGATGTCGAATCGGGCATCGATCTCCTTGGCAACCTCGGCAAGCACCGACTCCGCCGAAGGGTGGCCCTCGTAGGTCAGGGTCGCGACCGAACGTCCATGATCGTGGTCTCGCACCGTGCCGCTGAAGGAGACCACCGCTCCCGCGCGAGGATCGTCGACCAGGGCCTCGAGCCCGCGCACGTCCAGCACGCGATCGGTCACTTCGACCTGCCTGATCTCTCCCATCGGACCATTATTGACCGTGAAACCGGGATCAGCCCGGTAAACGAGGAGTCCGCCGTGCGAGAAGTGCTTCACGAACTGCTGGCCGTCCGCGGGCGTGGAGGTCAGGCAGCCATGGCCACCGTGGTCCGCACGTGGCGATCCGCTCCACGACCGGCTGGCGCCTCGATGCTCGTGACGGATGCGGACGAGGCCGTGGGCTCGGTCAGCGGCGGCTGCGTCGAGGGGGCCCTCTTCGAGGTGGGTCAGGAGGTGCTGGCGGACGGCCATTCGCGCTTCGAGACGTATGGCATCGGCGATGACGATGCCTTTGCCGTCGGCCTGACCTGCGGCGGCATTCTCGAGGTCTTCGTCGAGCGGGTCGACGACCAGACGTGGCCCGAGTTGGAGGGCATCGCCGCCAGCATTGCTGCGGAGGAGCCGGTCGCAGTCGCCACCATCGTCTCCGGGCCGCACTTCGTCGGCCGGCATCTGGTGGTTCGACGGGAGCACTCCGAGGGAACCCTGGGAACGAGCAGACTCGATGACACCGTGCGTGAGGACGCCATCGGCATGCTCGAGTCGGGCACGACGGGCTTCCTGCACTACGGCCCCGAGGGCGAGCGCCTCGGTGAAGGCCTCGACGTGTTCGTGCAGTCCTTCGCGCCGCAGCCCCGCATGATCGTGTTCGGCGCGATCGACTTCTCCGCTGCCCTCGTGCGCGTCGGGAAGCTGCTCGGATTCAAGGTGTCCGTCGTCGACGCCCGACCGGTATTCGCGACAGCCAAGCGCTTCCCCGAGGCCGACGAGGTCATCGTGGACTGGCCGCATCGCTGGCTCTCCGGCCAGGAGGTCGACTCCCGCACCGTCATCGCGGTGCTGACCCACGACCCCAAGTTCGACGTGCCCGCCATCAAGGAGGCGCTGCGGACCAACGCCGGCTACATCGGCGCCATGGGCTCTCGTCGCACGCACGAGGATCGACTCGTGCGCCTGAAGGAGGCAGGGCTCACGGACGACGAGCTCGCCCGCGTTCACTCCCCCATCGGCCTGGATCTTGGCGCACGCACGCCCGAGGAGACCGCGATCTCGATCGCGGCGGAGATCATCCAGGATCGCTGGGGCGGAAGTGGTTCCCACCTCGCGTCCCTGCAGGGACCCATCCATCCCGGCGCACCCCGCTAGCCATGGGCACCGCAGGGCTTGTGCTCGCAGCCGGTGCCGGCACGCGCTTCGGACAGCCGAAGGCACCTGTCGTCGTCGATGGGGAGCGGATGGTCGATCGCGCCGTCCGGATCCTGACGGAGGCCGGATGCGCGCCGGTCGTCGTCGTGCTCGGCGCCTGGGTGGGCCACGTCGACGGTGCGAACGTCGTGGTCAACAACGCCTGGCCGGAGGGCATGGGCTCGTCCTTGCGCACGGGGCTGCAGCACCTGCGCGACACGACCGACACCGACACCGTCGTCGTGACCCTCGTCGACCTTCCCTGGCTGACGACCGAGGCCGTGCAGCGCATTGTCACCCAGTCACCCACGGATGCGATCGCTCAGGCGACCTTCAGCGGCGAACGTGGTCACCCCGTGCGCATCGCGCGTGAGCTTTGGGACGAGGCCATCGATGTCGCACGCGGCGACGAGGGCGCAAGGAGGCTGATCCGGGGACGAGACGACGTCGTGCTCATCGAGATGGGTGACGTGGCAGGTGGCGATGATCTGGACGTGCCCTGACGGTGCCCGCGCTCGATGATCGCGAGGAGATCGCCTGCCTGACGCGCTCTCCTGAGCGTGCTCGTCGGCTCGTCGGCTTGCCAGGGAGCGACACGGGAGCCGCTGCGTCTGACCCTTGATCCGTCAGCACGCGGCCCTACCGGTCAACCTCGAGGAGCGACCCTGACCTTGATGTAGGAAACGTCCCCAGCCGCCGGATCGGTGATGGCCAGCGTGTACGTGCCCTTGCGCGTGACCGTCATCACCGGCAGCTGCGCCAGCCCAGCGGCATCAGCCGCCGTTGCGCCTACCAGCACATACCCATCGGGCGTCTTCATGCGGACGGAGTAGACCACCCCCGACGTGAGTCCCGACGCGACCAGCGACACCGGCTCGCCGACAATCGCAGGTGCCTTCGGTGCACGCCCGATCCTCGACCCAGCCGCCTTGGCCATCGTTCGCGTGGGGGTCGCCGCCGCCACCCCCTCTCCCAGGAGAACGACGCCCGGCGTCACGACCACCGGTGTCACCGGATTGTCCGGAACACCCACCACGATGACTGGCGCCTGAACAGGCTCAGGTGTCTCCACCACAGTGCTGTCCACCTCCTCGACCACGGGCTCTGGTGCCGCCGGCTCAACCGCAGGCGCGGTCGACCCGCCACCTGGGTCAGGAGCCGGAGCGGGAGCGGTCAACGTGAACGACACCGTCGTCGACCCCGACGCCCAGGAAGCAGTCGCTGCAGCCATCGCCTGAACCTGACACGTCCCCGGCGACGCAAGCGTCAACACACCCGCCGAGCCATCCACACTGCAGCCCGTCGTGCCCGCACTCGACACCGAATACGAAATCGCCCCATCACCATCTGTGCTCGCCAATGCATCCGGCGTCACGATCGTCGATGACCCAGACGCAGACGTGTTCGATGGGGTCCACGACACCGTCTGTGCCGGCAAAGGAACACTGAATGACCGGATGGGCCGAACACGCGTCGGGATGGAGCTCAAGGTGGAGGAGCTCTGACTCAGGCCCTGGGCGTATCCATTGCCTCCGACGTATCTAACGCTCGCGTATCCCGAGGACGTCTGCGTGGAACTCCAGTAGAGATTCTCAGCACCAAGGGCGCCGAACGCATACGACCCGGAGGCAAAGGCAGTGGACTGCGTGACACCGATCTCCCAGCAGTCTGTTGCCGGAGAATTAGGGGAGCTCTGATCTCGCGAGTAGTTGCACATGGCGTTCAGCTCCGTGTAGGACGGCAGGAACCACTGCCCGGCACTGGAGTTGGTCCCAGGATAGGCCAGCACAGCACTGGCTGCCGGTGATGACGAGCAGCCCTTTGTGGGGTCGTTCATGTTCGCCGTATTGGCTGCACCAGCACCGAGTGCATAGTCCGCGGCGGACGACACATTAACGTTCGAGGTGCACCACACCAGATTCGGATCGAGCGCACTGGCATTCGTCGGGTCATTCCAGTTCTGCGGTGCCATCTCGTAGGCCGTTCCAGCTATGACGAGGAAGACCAGACCACCACCGGGCCCGATGTCACCCAGCGCGCATGCTCCACCCGTCGCGCAGGTGGATGCATCTGCAGGTGCGGCCAAGGTGCTCACCCCAAACGCCGCGACCACGGCAGCCGCGACGCCGATGGTGACTGTCTTGTACTCGCGAAGTGCGTACACGCTGCCCAACGTAGGCGCTGCGCGTCTACACACCTCCGCGGTGTGGGGTTACCTTGACGTCGACTACGCAGTGCCGGGTCGACCGGCCCATTCGATGAACATTCGCGCGGCAGTGACCCGCATATTGACGGCCGGATCATTCGCCAGACCCAGCGCTGTGAAGATGCGGTTCAGGATGTGCTCAACGGCTCCGACCGTCGAACCGCGACGTTCCGCGATCTCTGCATTGCTCAGACCCATCGCCACCATCCGCAGGACCTGCACCTGGGTTGAGGTCAGGGATGACAGTCCACTGGCGGCGGACTCATCGCCTGTAGCGGAATTCCCGTCGTGTGCGTCGCTGAGGACGGTCTCAAGGGCTTTCACGACGACAGCAGCATCGTTCACGTCCGACTTGCGCAAGTAGAGGGCGCGCTCGAACCACCGCTTGCGGTAGTCCGAGGTGATCTCGTAGTTGGAGAGGATCACCACGCCGAGGTGTGGTGCCTCCTTCGTCAGCGAGACGATGAGGTCAAGGCCACTGACACCGCTGCCCAGGTCAATGTCACAGAGGATTGCATCCGGATCGAATTCGGGAAACTCCTGCACCGCAGCGCTCGCACCGGCGACTGCTACCACGTCAAACCCGGCAACCGCGAGCATGTCCTTCAGCATGGTGCGAAGGAGTCCCTCGTCCTCCACCACCAGGACGCGGCGCGGCGGGGCCGTGACTTCAGTCAACATCGTCATTGCCAGGTCCCCCGGTCGCAGCCAACACCGCTCGAAGCACCGTACCGGCACCGGAGTCGTGTCGAGTCCACTCCAGGCATGCGTCATCGAGAAGTCTCGTTCCCGCACCAGCGGGACCTTGACCCATCAGGCCATCCCCGTCGTCTGCCACGACGATGACGAGGTCGAGGCCTTGAACCCAGATGCTCACATCGACCCGATCCGCAGCCCCGGCACGAACGGCGTTGACGATGCCCTCGCGAACGATCTCCACAGCAGCCAGGGCGAGGGAGCCGTCAAGGTCAAGGGCCGTAGCCGCATCGTCTGTCACGTCCATGCCCAGCACGATGGAGAATCTCCAGACCTCGGAAATCTTCTCCAAGGATGCGCGCCAGTCAAGGGGGCTTGTGTCGTGGAGTCGAAGTCGCACGCGCTCACCAAGCTCGCGGAGAACCTCCTCCTCATTGCACGCAGGGTCGTTCACGATGCGCAGTGCGGCAGCCACCAGCTCCGACTGGACAGCCCCGTGGATGCGAACGCCGAGACTGCGCCGTTCGAACCAGGCCCGCAGGTTCAACTCCGAGGTCATGTGACTCACCGACGCCAGAGTGCTCTGCAGCTGCGCGTCAGCCTCGCTCCACTGACGAGATACCGAGAGGGCAACCGGTGGTCCGACGATCCAGACCAGCAGGAACAACGCCGATCGCAAGGGTGACTCGAATCCCGTTGCCGCCGCCACCTGCTCCGGTCCTCGCGAGGTGATCAAGGCCGTTGCCACCAAGGACGCCGCGAGCGCTGCCGTCAACCAGACAGACACGATCACCGTCGCTGCAAGACGTGGATGGCCCGACCACCGGTTGGGTGAGTACAGACGGCTGGCCAGGTCGAGGATCACCCAACTGCTGCAGGCCATGACCGTTCCGGCAATCAGGGCCTCGACCATTCCCACCTGATTTCTCGCGAACGGCACGATGAAAGCGAAGATGACGAAGGCCGATACAGCTGGGGTGAAGGGACGCCCGCGTACAGCCGACCACAGGCCGCGAGTGGACGTACCGAGAATTCCCCCCGAGAACGTGCGGTTGATCAGGTGGATGTCGGGTCCCGGGGTCATGAGTTCGCGACCCAGAGGTCGAACGATCGATGCCGCAAGACGAGAGAGTCGCTCCGACGTGTTCGTGTCGGTGGTGGTTCGTGCATCCGTCGTGATTCCTGCCAGCTCAGTCTCGACAGTGCGCTGCACTCCCGTCAGCAGGTCCCTTCGGTAAGAGTCGATGGCCGAGAGTGTCTCCCGGCGCAGTGCCTCCTCCCGGGCCAGCTCATCGGTCAGCCAATGCTGCACGTCTCGATGACGGCGAAATCCGTCGACCACGAGTGCGGCCATGATGAGCACCGCCGTGGAACCCAGCGCGACGGTGGCAATTCGACCCCAC
Organism: Candidatus Nanopelagicales bacterium; assembly: GCA_021741645.1. GTDB lineage: Bacteria > Actinomycetota > Actinomycetes > S36-B12 > S36-B12 > UBA10649. The sequence continues at coordinate 10,816 of JAIOXK010000012.1, read as the reverse complement.
CAGTCATCTGCAGGAAGCCCCTGCTGATCCTCCCCGATCAAGACGATGAGCCCTCGAGTCGCACCAGCCAGAGCGAAAGTCAAGATGGCAGCAAGCGGCCTGCTCGGGCGGCCCCGTGGAGCCAGGTACGTCAGCCAAGCCAGCCAGAGGACGACACCGAGGACGAGTTGCCCCACCACCTTGATGAGGAGCCAGGCGGCTGCGTCGCCAACAACATTGCTGGAATCTGAGATCGCCTCGACCGCCGCGGTCGATGGCAGTAGAGCCAGGGGAAAGGTGAGGAGCCATGCCGGAAACGTGATGGCATGTGATCCCCCTATCCTCGACCACGCTTCACGCAGGCGCTCGAGCGGTAGCACCGTGAGAGGCTACCCGCAGGCGTCAGGCACGTCAGCCGCCGTGAACGTGTCCGCCGCCGCCCCCGAGGAGCATCACGCCCGTCACGGCCAGCACGATCATCCCCATCCCCACGGCCGTCATCACCTGCCGAGATGCGGAGGGTTGCTTCTCCCAGCACAGGAAGACCGTCAAGGCCACCAGCACGAGAATCGGGGCCACGAAGCCTGGGAGAGTCATGGCCGTGACCATCGCGGCAAGCATCACGGGCGAACACGAGGCAACACATCGGATGCCCTGTCGAACTCCATAGGGCATGGGCGAGCCCGTGTAGGTGACGCCGCTGCAGGACCTCACGAATCGGTGCATCACCGGCGTGACCTGGTACAGCCCGGCCGCGATCCACGCCAGCGCGATCCAAAAGGTGGTCCATTCGATGGCATTCATCAGCGCGTAGGCGGGCACTCCGACAAGCGCCCAGATCCCGACGAAACCTGCTACGAACTGCCACGCGCGCAGAGGCGATCCCTCAGCGGCCCGCATCATGGGCCGTAGGACGGTGGGAAGCATCATCGCGACCGCCATCGCCATCCACATCGCAGCGAACGTTCCGATGGACGCATGATCGACCGCAACCGCCAGCACGGCCCAGCCCGCCAGAACCGTCACGGACATCGGGAGGAGCGCACGCGCGGCAAAGCGCGGTCCGACGTCGCCAAGTGTCGCGAGCATGGGGGCAGGCTACGGGCGAAGTCGCCCATCCGCCATGCCAATGACACCACCGCCATCTCCACGATCCGACACTGGCATCGGCGCTAGCGTGTTCTCGTGGCATCCGTGCGCAGCGCCTTCCTCGGGGCTGCAGCCATCCGAAAGGACGGCATCCGGATGGCTCCTGCCGTTCTGACGGGCACAGTCGCCGGTGTCCTGACCCTCCTGGCCATCGCCCTGGATGACTACCCGGCCACACTGCCCCTCGTCATCGGTGCAGCCTTCGTCGGCATCGCCAACCTCAATGGCGCCGCCGATGTGCGGGTGCGCACGATGCTCTGGACGTTGCTGTGGATCACCCTCGGCACTCTTCTGGGCGGCACCGTCGCGACGTGGAACGTCGTCGAGATTGCGGTGGTCGGTGTCGTCGGTCTCGCCGGTGGATTCGCCGGTGCGATGGGAGCCCGCGCTCTGGTCACCGGGGTCCTCGCCATGGTCGTCTACACCGTCTTCTCCGGAACGGCCATGACCTTCCCCGACGCGATTCGGGCCGCCGCGCTGATGGCGCTTGGCGGCGGAGTCATGTTCGTGGTGGCGCTCGTGGCGATACTTCAGCGCAGCGGCCGGGCTGCCTTCCAACGCTCTGAGATGCGCAATTCGATCATGACGCGACTGCGCGATCATCGACATCGCGATGACGTGTTCTTTCACCATGCCCTGCGTCTCGCCGTGGCTCTTATGGTGGGCACGGCGCTGGCGAACCTCCTGGCGTGGCCCCATGAGTACTGGATTCCCATGACGATCGTGTGGATGACACGACCCGACTCCGACGGCACCGTCAGCCGCGTCACCGAGCGAATCCTCGGCACCTTCGTCGGCATTGCGCTCTCGCTGCTCCTGATCGAGGTCGTCTCCAACTCCCCGATAGCAATCGCTATCTACACGATTCTTGGAACGGTCCTTCTGCTCGCCTTCCTGCAGGCGAACTACCCCATCGCTGTCTCAGGCATCTCCCTGATCATCGTCGCGCTGTTCTCCCTGCTCGGTGAGCCCGTCCTCGACACGATCGCCTATCGCGCCACAGCGACGGTCATCGCGGGGGTCATCACCATCGCGGCCGCATTCCTGCTGTGGAGAATGGCCGATAGGTCCACGTGACATCCCAGTGCTGACGGGCGCGACCCTCTTCCAGCTCCTTGCCATCGCACCACCGCGCTGAGATCCTCCGAACATGAACATTCCGTCGATCCTCTGGTGGTCGCCCCTGCTCGGCGCCGTGCTTGCCTTCCTCGTGAATTGGGCATGGTTCGGTCCGAAGACCTTCTATCCCGCATGGATGCGGGCGCTGGGTCGAGACCCCTCGGATCCGTCGACGGGGCAGGTCAGTGCGGCACAGGCCTTCGGTGGCACGGTCATCGCCCTGCTCGTGCAGGCCTACGGTCTGGCGATCGTCATTGCGCTTCGCGAGGCATCCGGCACGGACGTCGGCCCCCTGCGAGGGCTCGTGATCGGTGCTCTCATCGGTGTGCTGTTCGTGGCACCCGCGTCACTGGGTCACCGACTCTTCTCCGGACAGGGCTTCAAGGTGTGGGCGATCGAGTGCGGCGGAGATATCGCAGGGCTCGCCTCCATTGGTCTGGTCATCGGCCTCTGGCACTAGACAAGGCACAGGTGCGCCAGGACGGAAACGTCAGATGACGCAGCGCCAGATGTGAATCAGTCGAGGAAGACCACCCGATTTCGCCCCAAAGCCTTGGCGTCATACAGGGCAGCATCCGCGCGGGCAAGAACGTCCCTGATGGCCTCTCCGTACCGAAGGGACGTGAGCCCCATGCTCAGGGTCGCATTGACCGTCTGCCCATCGGACAGGGAAATGGGCGCGGAGACCACTGTCCGCAGGTTCTCGGCTATGCGCTTCGCGTCGTCGAGGGAGCGGATGCTGTGCAGGACTACGACGAACTCGTCGCCGCCGAAACGAGCCACCGAGTCCTCGTCCCTGAGGTGATCCTGCAAGCGTCGAACGATCACGCTCAGCACCTCGTCGCCACCCGCATGACCGAAGGTGTCATTGATCGCCTTGAAATTGTCGACGTCGCAGAAGAGAACCGCCGCCTCATTGCCCGTGCGACGGGCCTCTCGACTCATCGCCTCGAGCCGATCGATGACGGCGCGACGGCGCAGAGCCCCCGTGAGGTCATCCGTGCCCGCTAGGCGCTGCAACTCCTTCTCGCGTTGCATGTCCGTCTCCGCACGCCGGGCGCTGCCGATAAAGCCGGTGACGTCGGAACCGTCACGGACTGCACGCAAAGTCACGTCCATCCACATCTGGTCCCCAAAGGCGGTCGTGAACGGCGCACGGTCCTCCAACCGATCCCGATCTGCCAGGTGGCCGAACGAGCCCCACTCCCGATCAGTGTCAGCGCCCCGGATGAGATCCCCGAACGGCCTGCCGATGAACTCTTCCGGGGCGTACCCCAGTTCGCCTTGAATCGAGGGGGAGATCCACTGAATGACCCCCTTCTTTGAGACTCGAAAGACGATGTCCGACGCGTTCTCGGCCAGGACTCGCATCTGCGTCTCAGCCATCTGAAGCCGCCGCTCGTTCTGCTGAACGAGGGCTGCCAACCACATCGACGCAAGGCCCGTCAGGGCGATCGTCGACAGTCGCAGCACGAGCAGGGCGCTCAAACCGTCCGTCCGCCATCCTGCGACAACGGCAAGGACCAAGGCCACGGCCGAGAGCAATCCCGTCCCCCATGGCCGACCCATGGACGCCGTGGCGATGAGGGGGACCGTGAACAAGATCGGAGTGAAGTAGTCGGTGCTGAAGAAGTCAACAGCGAAGGTGAGGAGCAGGGCAAGAAGCGCACCCGACAGCACCCGCGCTACGCGGACGCGCGAAGTCTTCATCGGCCTCCTCTCGCAGCAGGTGCATCGTAGTCCTCCGAGGGCCCCCTTAGACCGACGAGCGACCCTCTTCGGCCACCCGCACCGGGGGAACCTGGATCCACGGGAAGCGAATCCACTTGTCCGTCGACCGCCAGGCCAGATCCGGGTTGTAGGTGGTGCCGGGCTTCTCGTAGAGCACGGCCACATGCACGATCGCGTCGTCGGGAAGCATGGCACGGACGAACTGCAGAGTGGCTCCTGTGTCGGCTACGTCGTCGGCGACGAGTACCCGCTTGCCGCCGAGGTCAGCGAGATACGGCTGCTCCCCGATCAGCACCGGCTCTGGAAGTGTCTCGCCGGCATCCGTGTAGAACTCCACATTGACGTGCCGTACGTCCTTGATGTCAAGGGCGTAGGCGATCGCCGTCGACACGAACAGTCCGCCGCGCACCACCCCGAGGATGACGTCGGGAATCCAATTGCGCTCGACGAGCTGCTCAGCGAGCCAGCGCACTCCCGTTCCGAACTCCTCGTAGCTGAAGATCTCGAGTTCGGGTTCCGAAGGCACGGCCATGCCCTGATTCCATCACGTGCGGCGAAGCCACGTCAGGTCGAATCCCTGACTCCCGACGTGGTCGGCTTGCAGCAGGTCGTCGGCGGTCGGATGGTCGACGTGTCCACCGCTGTCGTCGTGGCGGATGCCAGCTGGCTCGCATCAACCGCGGCGTCATGCACCGTGGCTCCGGAGAGATTGGCGCCATCAAGCCGGGCCCCCGTCAGATCTGCTCCGCTCAGGTTCGCTCCGGACAGGTCTGCGCCCCGCAGGTCAGCACCCGTCAGATCCGCACCACGAAGGTCGGAGCCCACTGCTCGAGCTCCGTTCAAAGACGCACCGGAGAGGTTCGACTCGACGAGAGATGCCCGATCCAGCACGGCTTTCGCGAAGTTCGCTTCGCTGAGATTCGCATTGTGTGCCTGCAGGGCCGATGCTTTCACGCCACCGAGGTCGGCACCGCGCGCCACGGCGTTGTGCAGCACGGCGTTGGCGAGTGCGCTGTCGCGCAGGTCCGCATTGGTGAGGTCGGCATGCGCGAGTCGAGCGCGATTCAGGGAAGCCTCCCGGAGCTTGGCCCGGGCCAGCGACATCCCGGTGCAGTCCGAGCGCTGCTTGAGCATGCAACCGGCGAGATGACGGATTCCTTCGACCTCACCCTCCTCTGCTCGGATCTCCTTGATGCACGCCATCAATCGGGCAGCGCGCTCCTTCGGTGTCAGATCCGCGTCGCCGTCTGAGGCTGCGCAGATCCGAGATCGGTGGTGAGCGGATGCGCACTCAGTCGGGCCGAGCCTCTCCAGCGCCTCGACATCGCAGATCACCGCGACCGGGTAGTAGGACCGCAGCACAGCGGCCGCCGCGGCTGCGTCGTCGGTCTTCTCGATGTTTGTCGCCGACTCTGCGAAGCTCGCGTTCGGGAGCATGTTTCGGATCGCGAACACATATGGAGCGCTGGCGTGCTTGGGGTCTATCGGCAGCCACACGAAGTCACCAAGAACGTCGGACGGCTCGGGCTTGTTGGCCGGCGTGGTGACGATGGTGACGATCACGTCATCCGGGTCTGTCGAGTGGATATCCACGTCTGTCGAGCATCCCCAGACCGTCGAGCCGTCCACCGTCACCTCGACCACCGGATACGGCGCCTGCTGCCGGTAACTGCAGAACGACACGTAGCGCATCTCCAGGGAGTCCTGCGGCCACACTGTCGGCACCGATCCATCACCGACATTCCATGGCGTGGTCGGAATGCGGGCCATGACGACGAGGGCCTCATCGCGCTCCAAGGTGTAACTCGCCGCGATATAGGCGCTGTCGGCGTTCGGATACGGGGTCTGCTTGTTCGTCGGACGCACGAAGTCGACCGACTCGGCGGTACAGCCGTCGGCATCATCAGTGCAGTCCCGGACATCTGACCGCTTGACGCCGGCGACCGACCTACTCTCGAAGATCCCCTCGCTCTCCGACGTGGTCAGCACCGTTGTGAGGTCACGCCCGGCATCCGTTGTCGTCATGAGCTGAGCGCCTTGCGTTGACGAGCACTGCGGGAGCGTGTCGGTCTCCGACGACGCGCCGGTGAGGGTGACCGTGGGCAGCAACTTCGCCACCAGATCGAAGGGCGGTGACTCAGTGCTCGTGACATTCCCGAGAATTGACGTCGGATAGGGCGGATCGTTCGGCATGTAGACGCGCATCATCAGCCAGCCGATCGCACCGGTCGCGGATGAGGGCATGGACAGCCAGTTGGTGGCATCCGTCGGCTTCGCCGCCGATGACGAGATGGTGAGCGAGTACGTCTGGCCGTCCGAGGGGTACGGATCCTGCGACTGCCACGGGTTCACGCTGCCCGCGTCCGGAACGAGCTGGTAGTCGGTGAATCCGGTGGCGCCCACCGAGGTGTCGAGCTGCCCTGACTGGTCATAGACCTGGAGGGAGAAGTAGCGGGCGTCCGGGTAGTAGCCCCGGAGCGTGATCACCGACGTGTCGTCGATGGTGAACGGCATCGTCCAGTAGGCCGCGCTCGTGTCGGGGTACAGGATGTTCGAGTTCTGTGTTGACGTCTCGACCCACCAGCTGCAGTACGGGAACTGCGCGTCCAGCGGCCCGGAGACCGGATTCGGCGAGGGCGACTCAGCTGCGTGACTCGGTGCGGCGACGCCCGCTGCGACAGCCCCCACGAGAAGGGCGCCCACCAGGGTCAGGATCGTCGGCGTCTTCGGGGAATAGCTCTTGCTCATGGCCTATTGCTACCACCGAAGGTGCGGACTGACTCCAGATCTCACCTCTGCGCCTACGGCTATCCCTCAGATCTGGGTGCGGTGGAAATTCGCATAGGAGCGCGACGGAGTGGGGCCTCGCTGGCCCTGGTAGCGCGAGCCGTACTTCTCCGAGCCGTAGGGATGCTCCGCGGGCGACGAGAGCCGGAACAGGCACAACTGGCCGATCTTCATGCCTGGGTAGAGCAGGATCGGCAGGGTCGCGACGTTGGACAGTTCCAGGGTGATGTGACCGGAGAAGCCCGGGTCGATGAAGCCTGCGGTCGAGTGGGTCAGCAGACCCAGGCGCCCCAGCGAGCTCTTGCCCTCCAGCCGACCGGCAACGTCGTCGGGAAGGGACACCACCTCATAGGTGGAGCCGAGCACGAACTCTCCCGGGTGCAGCACGAATGGCTCGTCGCCCTCGGGCTCGAGGAGCCGAGTGAGGTCGGGCTGCTCGATGCTGGGATCGATGTGCGGGTACTTGTGGTTCTCGAACACTCGGAACCAACGGTCCAGCCGCACGTCGATGCTGGACGGCTGGATCATGGTGTCCACATAGGGCTCGACGCCGACGCGTCCGGAGGAGATCTCGGCCTTGATGTCGCGGTCTGAGAGAAGCACGAGCCGAGGCTACCGCTCCCCAAGCCCCACCGGACGCGCCTCCCGAGTTGGAGGCTGTGGACATTAGGTAGACAGACTTATCCATGAAGGTAGAATTGGGGAATGCTCAACATCAAGGATCCCGAGGCTCACCGACTCGCGCGGGAGCTCGCCGACCTCGAGCAGACCACCATGACGGGGGCCGTGGTGCACGCCTTGCAGATGGCCGTGGACGAGCACAGGAGGTCCCATCAGGAACGGCGTCGCATCCTGAACGGACTCATCTCGTCCGCCCGGGAGGCCGGGGTGGCACCGAGTGGGGACCCCTTCGCCGACCTGTTCGATGACGCGACGGGGCTTCCACGCGAGGACGCCCCGAGCCCTGCCTTCCCACCCGGGGCGCACGCGTGATCCTTGACTCCTCGGCAATCGCCGCGATCTGCCTAGGAGAGCCTGGCGCCGAAGCAATTCAAGAGCATCTCGAATCCGCCCGCGACATCAAGATCAGCGCGGCGACGATGGTCGAGGCTGCAGTGGTCATTGACGCTCGCCGGCCCGGTACCTTCGACATCCTTCGCCGCACCCTCAATCTGACGGTCATTCCCGTCGACGCAGAGCAGGCAGAGTTCGCACGTGACGCCTATCAGCGCTTCGGCAGGGGATCAGGACACCCCGCTCGACTCAATTTCGGCGACTGTTTCGTCTACGCCTTGGCTCGGCAGATCGACGAACCAGTCCTGTTCACGGGGGACGACTTCGCGCACACTGACGTCGTCTCTGCGATGACATCGGACTGAGTTGCTTCGCGATGGTGACACTGCTCGGAGCTCACCAGGCACTACCTTCCACCTGTGGCACTTCGCGTACATGACCCCGACGGACTTGCCACCCGCCGTGCCATCCGCGGAGCCATTGCCGTACCCATCGGTGTCGCGATCGTTCTCTACGGTTTCGAGGACCCGGTTGCCGCCGCCTTCACCCTCTTCGGCACGGTCGGGCTGGTCATCAACTCCGACTTCGCAGGATCGGTCAAGCGGCGAACCACGTCGTATCTCCTGACCGGCGTCGCTGGGAGCATCGCTCTTGTCCTCGGCTGGGCGGCATCGCTGACGACGGTCTCCGCCGTGCTCGTCACCATGGCCTTCGCGTTCGGGATGACGTTCGTGAGCATGTTCCGCGGTTCCGTCTCCATCGGTGCCGCCGCCGTCCTTCTCGTCTACATCCTCACCGTCTGCCTGAACGGGCAGTGGGCGAACGTGCCGAGCTATCTCATGGGCTGGTGGCTCGCCGTGCTCCTCAGCACCGTCACGGCCCTCGTGCTGCTGCCGCGCACGAAACGGCCGAGCAGTCGGCCCCTCATGGCCGAGGCATTCTCGGCCGCGGCGCATGCGGCGAGTGCCGCGTGGGTCGGCGATCGAGACGACGCAGCGCTGAAGCAGCACGTTGTGGATTTCGACCGGATCGTCGACGCGATGGACATGCACCTATCCGACCAGCCCTTCCGGACCTCCGGCATCACTCAGCGCGACAGCGTCCTGAACCTGCTCGCCACGCGACTCGACAGCGTGCGCCTTCTCGTGGACGAGGCTGCCGCGTCGTCGCCCCCGGCGACCGCCGTGAACTTTCCCGAGCGCGAACGGCTGGCGCACGCGATCGTCGCTGCGCTCCACGAGCTCAGCGTCGCCATGTCTGATCCGAAGAAGACCATCTCCGCATCCCGACTCGACCAGGCACGAGAGGCCATGGCAGATGGCGTGGACGCGTGGGCCCTTCAGGCTTCGCACGAGGGAATGGACCCCACCGAAATCTCGAGGCGCATTGCCGATCATCACCAGATGCGCATCTTCGCCCTGATCGTCGAGCAGATGACGGAGATGGCTCGCGTGGCGAACGGGAGCAGGGTGGAGACCCTCGCGGTCACTCCCCCCGTTCCGCGGCGAACGCCACTCCAACTCCTCGTGGCTCAGTGGAGCTGGGAAGGACCCTGGCTGCGCAATGCGATTCGCAGTGCCGCGGGCCTCGGACTAGGAGTCCTCGTCATGGATCTCACGGGCGTGGACCACGGATTCTGGGTGCTTCTGGGAGTCATCGCGATCCTGCGGTTCGACGCCGTCGGAACCCGCAAGTTCGCCCTCCTCGCGATCCTCGGAACGGCGGTCGGCGCAGCCATCGCCTACGCCATCGTCAGCGCAGTGGGGGGAAACGAAATCGTCCTCTGGCTGCTGCTGCCGGCTCTCACCTTCCTCGCCGCATGGGCTGCCGGAGCCGTCAACTTCCCGTCCGGCCAGGCCGCGTTCACCGCCATGGTGCTCGTGGCGCTCGCACTGATCAACTGGCCGCCGAGACAGGACGGTGCGCTCGTGCGTGTCGAGGACATCGCCATCGGCGCTGGTGTCGCCCTTGTCGTCGGCTACCTGCTGTGGCCGCGTGGTGCCGCCGCCTACCTCCGCACCCGACTCGCTGCATCCATTCGCGCCTCCCGGGACTATCTCGACGGCTCCATCACGGCGTTCGGCAGCGAGGACGATCGCAAGCAGCTGCCTGCTCTGCGGGTGAACGCCGTCAACGAGATCTACCGGGCGGGTGAGACCTTCGACATTGCCGCGGTCCAACGAGGGCCGGTCGAGGACATCCGCGAATGGGCGCCCACGTTGAGCCTGGCCGTGCTGCTGAGTTCAGCAGCGCAGATCATTGGGGACTTCACCGGCAAGCACCCCGTGGCCGAGCATCACCCGGAACTTCGCCCACCGCTCGAGGCCGCTCGGCAGGTGAGCCATGCGGAGTGGACGGCCCTTGCTGCGTGGATCTCCGAGTCGAGCGAGCCCGATGACGGTCCGGTGGCCTCCACAGACCTCACCTCGACAACGCTGACCCCGACACCCCTCGATCTGCCGACGCTTGGATCCATCTCCACCACCGCCGACGCCCGTGACCTCGTCATCGCTGTCTGGGTGGTCGACTGGGTTCGTCATCTCACCAGCGTGATCCCACACGTCCTACCGCCAGACGACGGCGCCCCGCGTCTTGAGTCAACCGCTCGGACCGGAGTGGCCTGAGCGGGGTAGACTCCCCGACACCACGGCAGCAGCCGTACGCGGGTGTAGTGAAATGGCATCACACAACCTTCCCAAGGTTGGAGCGCGGGTTCGATTCCCGTCACCCGCTCTCATGACGAAGGCCCAGGGTTGATCCCCTGGGCCTTCGTCATGAGACAGGAGGACACGTCGGGAATCGGGAGGAGCTTGGCGTGAGCCAAGCGACGGATCCCGTCACCCGCTCAGAATGAGTGCGAACTGAGCGTCGATTTCCTCGGTGCCCCTGACTGTGTGCCAGACATACTGGGTGCCATGGCAGCTCAGACTCAGGCCGAGATCGGTCAACTCGGCACCGGCGCCTCCCGCGCCGTCGCCTTCGGCGGCGGCGGTGAGTGGTTCATCGCGTGGATGCTCGGCTACGCGTACGGGCTCAG
>JAIOXK010000011.1 GCA_021741645.1 Candidatus Nanopelagicales bacterium | reverse complement strand
TGAGCTCGAGGGTTCCGCCGTTCTCGGCCACGGCGTCGACCATGATGCGCATCCCCAGGCCGAAGCCCGCGCCTTCACCGCTCTGGTGACGCCTGCTCGTGCGATCCGTGATGCTCGCCCGTTGCAGCGGGGGAATGCCGGGACCGGCATCGTCGACGAGCAGCACCACTGAGTCGCCATCCGTCCCTATGAACACGTCGACCTGCGCATCGGCCGGGATGTGGCGGGTGATGTTCTGAGTGATGTTCGTGAGCAGGTGCCGGACATCCTCGGCGTTTGCCAGTGCCACAGCTGGCTCGATCTCCAGTGTCACCGATCTGTCTGGCGCCAAGGCCATGAAGTCCGCGAAGACCTCGTGGGCGATGGCCGCGACGTCGACGGGAGCCGCGGGTGCCTTCTGCGACGCAGAACGCCCCTCGAGGATCAGCAGTTGAGTCACGAGGCGATCGAGGCGCTTGCTCTCCGACTCGATCCTCGCCAGCGCGGCTCGATCATGGTCGGACAGTTCGGACCCTCGTGAGTTCAGCAGTTCGGAGTAGCCGCGGATCACCGTCAGCGGGGTGCGGATCTCATGGGAGGCGTCCGAAATGAAGGTGCGGAGCCGATCCTCGGACTCGGCCGCTTGGGCCACCGCCTCGGCGAGGGAGTCGATCATGGTGTTGATGGAGTGCGAGAGGTCACCGATCTCCGTGCCTGGACTCTCGGTCCCCAAACGGTGGCTTCGGTCCCCCTCAGCGATGGTGGCCGCTGACGCGATCATGGCGCGCATGGGCCGGAATGCTCGGCGCACCAGGAGCCAGGCGAGAACGGCACCGACGAAGGTCACTGCGAGAACGGACGCGATGAGCGCGGTTGTCAAGGTCGCCATCGTCTGCTCGTAGCTGTCCAGCGGTGCTGCGGCAACGACCGTGGCGCGGCCCGAGCCGTGGCTGATCACTGCAACACGGAAGTTGCGCCCGTCGCTCGTGATGGTGATGGGTTCACGGGTCGCGTCGGCGATCTGATCGGCGGTCAACGCAGGAAGGGGGATGGGCTGCTCGCGGGTGCCTGCGGGGCGCAGTTGCGTGATGCCTCCGTCACGATCAAGCCTCCCCAGGGCGACGGTGACGAAGATGCCGTCCTGCGGCGGACGGGGGTTCTCCTGCAGGGTCCGAACGCGCGCCTCGGAGATCTCCGAGGCCAGCGCATCGTCGATCCGCTCAGTCTGGATGCTCTGGGCGGAGAAGTAGATGACGGTGCCGAGAGCTGCGGTGGAGATCGCGACCAGCGCTGCCGTGAGAATGGTCAGTCGTGCACGCAGACTCAGGTTCATGAGAAGTCCGGGGTCTTCACGCGCGACTACCGGGGCGCGGTGAGCTGGTAGCCGACACCGCGCACGGTGCGGATAGTGATCCCGTCACCGAACTTCTTGCGCAGATAGGAGATGTACGTCTCGACAGTCGAAGACTCGGTGCCGCGATCGAGGCCCCAGACGTGCTCGAGGAGCTGCTCCTTGGTCATCACACGGCCGCAGTTGTCCATCAGCACATGCAGCAGGCGGTACTCGGTGGGAGACAACTCGACGAGATCGCCGTCCAGTCGAACCTCGTGCGCGTCATCATCCATGTCGATTCGTCCGACGCACAGGGTGCGTGACTCCACGACAGCCTGGCTTCGGCGCAGGATGGCCGCCACGCGCAGGATGATCTCCTCCACGCCAAAGGGCTTGCGCACGAAGTCGTCGGCTCCGAGGCCGAAGCTCGTGCGGGTGTCATCACGACCCTCTCGGGCGGTGAGGACGAGCACGGGGGTGGTGATGCCGGCGGACTGCATGCGTTCCAGCAGTTCGTAGCCGGACATCACGGGCATGTTGACATCGACGATGGCCAGATCCACGGTCTCCTCCCGCAGGATGCGGAAGGCCTCCATGCCGTGGAATGCCGAGACGGTGTCGTACTGGGCCAGATGCAGCGCGTCGACCAGAAGCTCGTTGATCGCCGGTTCGTCGTCGACGACCAGAATCCGTGCTGTCACCTGCCCACCTCCCTCGTGCTCGTCCTCGACGCTACTGGCTGACCGGGGGTGCCGTCTCCGAGTTGCCAGCGCCACCGAGGGCACTGCCTCGACTGCCGCGATCGCCGCGTCCGGACTTGCGGTCACCCTTGGCGGCCTTCTTTGCTGCCTTGGCCGTCTCGATTGCGGTGGCCTCGGATCCGGTCAGGACTCCCGACGAGGTGAGGGAGGCCAGTGCCGCCGACGTCGCCTCGGCGCACGTCATGCCCTCATCCTTCAGGCGGTCCTTCTCGGCGCGGAAGTCGTCCAGTTGCGCCTGGCTGATGACACCATCGGAGACGAGGGCCCTGAGGGGACCGCCCTGGCCGGGGGCCGCCTGCGCGGCACCGGCCGACACGACGATCAGTGCGGCACTCGCCGCGACGATGGCTGCTCGCTGAGTCCACATGGCTGCTGTCTTCATGTTCTCTCCTCGCATTCACGGCGCTCTGCGCCTTCAGAGTTGGTGCGCCGGTCGGCGCGTTGTCATGCAGACTCTGAAGGGTGATGCTGGGAAGGGTCTGGCTGGATTCTGGGAGTTCCCTGTGAATCCGGGTCGCACGCAATGAGGGCTGACCCGGGATCGCAGTGATGACGTCAACGGGGGGCCGTGCGCAAGGAGATGGCGTCTATCACCGCGCTGAGCCCCCATTCGAACCCGGTGGTGTCGATGGTCTGGCGGCGTATGGCGCGCAAGGTGACGGCGAGGGACGGATGTTGATGCTGGTAGCCACGCGCAGGGCCGGGGAATCCCGCGGCGAAGGGTTCGACGGCGGACCCGAGGATGACGGCGTCGAGCATGGCCATGATCGGAAGGACATCCTCAGGCTGGGCTCCCGCACGGAGCAGGAAGGCGGCGATCGCCTCGTAGATGTCGAGCGCATGCTCCTGGTTCGTCCCGCGATTGGTGATGAGTGCTGCGGCAGCCGGATGCTGGCGGTAGGCCCGGTAGTAGAGGCGACCGAAGGCCCTGAGGGCTTCCAGATCCTCCGCATCGGCGATGACACTGGTATCGATGGTCTCATTGATGCGCTGGTGCACGAGATCGATCACTTCGTCGATACCGCTCACATGGGCGTACAGGGACGGCGCCTGCACGCCAAGTCGCTGTGCCAGAACGCGCACCGTCAACCCGGACGGGTCTGGTGACTCGTCGAGGATGTCGAGGGCCGCCGCAGCGATCACGGCAGGCGTCAGCCCGGCCCGGCCGCGTCGCCCAGGAGTGTTACAAGTTTGTGAAATGGGTTGCCACCTTTCCTAACGTTGTTAGTCTCGCTCATCAGGTAGGTCTGTGTGCGTGTTTCGCGGGAATGGGGTGACATGAGCCACGAGACGTCCGCTCTGACGATCAATAGGGTGTCGAAGCAGTTCTCGACGCCTGAGGGCGGAGTCGTGCGAGCCCTCGACAACGTCAGTCTCGAGGTGGCCGAGGGTAGTTTCACGGTGTTGCTAGGGCCGTCTGGCTGCGGCAAGACCACCCTCCTTCGCTGTATCGCCGGGCTTGAGGCCGCGGATTCCGGCGAGATCTCCCTGCGGGGACAGCGAATCGATGATGTGCCTGTGTGGAAGCGCAGGGTCAACACTGTCTTCCAGTCCTATGCGCTGTTCCCCCATCTGACCGTTGCGCAGAACATCGCCTTCGGTCTTCAGATGGATGGACTCAGCAAGACACAGATCGCTCCCCGGGTGGAAGAGGCGCTGGCCATGGTGCGCCTGGACGGGCTGGGGGGAAGGCGACCATCCCAGCTATCGGGCGGTCAGCAGCAGCGAGTGGCGCTCGCCCGAGCACTGGCCAAGGAGCCTGAAGTACTTCTTCTAGACGAGCCGCTATCTGCCCTCGATCTGAAGCTTCGCCGCGGAATGCAGAGTGAGCTCAAGAGACTCCAGCGTGAGACATCGCTGACGTTCGTCCTCGTGACCCATGATCAGGAGGAGGCCATGGCCATGGCCGACACGGTGGCGGTCTTCGATGCTGGCCGCATTGCTCAGGTGGGAGAGCCGCGTGACGTGTATCTGCGTCCACGCACAAGATTCGTAGCTGACTTCATCGGCGAGGCGAACGTCCTTCCAGCCGAGGTTATGGATGCGGGGGTCCGCGTCGGTTCCATTGGCGACGTGGGTCTCGACGTCATCTCAGGAATCGACGGGCAGCCGCCGGGAACTCGGGGTCACGTCGCCTTTCGCCCAGAGAACATCAACTGGGAGCGCACACCCAACGGTGATGCTCATGTCCTCGACGTCACCTTCGTCGGAGGCGACCTCCACATTGTCGCTGAGGTGGGCGAGGACACGATCACGATCAGGGCGTCGAGCCATCATGAGGAGCCACCTCGCACCGGAGACCACCTGGATCTGAGCTTCCCCGCGGGCTCTGTTCGCTGGGTGGAGGACTGATGGGTCGCGCCCGCGCCCGCGCCGGGCAGGGGAGCGCCTGGGCAGCGGCTCCGGGCCTGCTCTACCTGATCGGTCTGGTCCTGGCGCCGCTTGTCATCATCGTGGTCTACTCGTTCCTCAGCCGTGCCAAGCTCGGAGTGGGCGTCAAGTGGGAATTCTCCGCCCAGGCCTACGCGGATCTGCTGTTCTCCGAATCCCTAGCGGGTGGACGGTCATTCGACCCCACCTACCTCCAAATCATCTTCAACTCGTTCCTATTCGCGCTGATCACCTCAGCCGTGACCCTCGCCCTGGCTTTACCCATCGCCGTATGGATCGCCACGAGACCCCCGAAGGACCGTACGGGCCTGATATTCCTCGTGACCATCCCCTTCTGGACGAGCCTGCTGATCAGGACTTATGCGTTCATCATCATCCTGAATGACAACGGGCCGATCAACGCATTCCTCGGAGCCCTCGGCCTCGTGGAGTCCCCGATCCCCATGCTCTACACGCCCTTCGCGACAGTTGTCGGCCTCGTCTATACGTTCCTTCCGTTCATGATCCTGCCGATCTACGCCAGCGCGGAGCGATTCGATTTTCGTCTCGCAGAGGCCGCCTACGACTTGGGTGGAGGGAAGTGGACGGTTCTCAGGCGGATCGTCCTTCCATCGGTCAGACCCGGTGTGATCGCGGGGATGCTCCTCGTTTTCATCCCGGCACTGGGCTCCTACCTTGCACCCGAACTCCTGGGTGGCGGGAAGACCTCAATGATCGCGAACGTAATCGCAGCGCAGTTCGGTGCTTCGCGCAACTGGCCCTTTGGCGCGGCGCTCTCGGTGCTGCTGCTGATCATCACCCTGCTTGTTCTTGTGGCCTTCGCCGTCCTGTCCAAGCGATCCGCACGCGTCACGGGTCGGAGCAGTTGGGAGTCGATGCTGTGAGCAGACGCCCGCGTGGCACCGGGGAGTCCCTCAAGGACTTCCCCCTGTTCGGCGCTATCTCGGCCGTAGTGTTCGCCTTCTTGTACATGCCACTCGTGTTCGTTGTCGGCTACTCCTTCAATGCCAATCGCGTCGTCACCGTCTGGAAGGGCTTCACCCTCGACTGGTACCTGGAAGTCCTCCAGAACGATGACATCCAACGGGCACTCATGAACTCCCTGCGTGTGGCGGTCGTCGCGACTGCCCTCTCCGTCGTCCTGGCCCTGGGTCTGGCCATCGGACTCCTCCGGCTTGCTCGATCCGGAAACTCTTTCGCATGGGCACTCATCGGAGCGCCGCTGATCATCCCGGAGATCGTGTTCGCCATCGGCACGCTCTCACTCTTCGTGCAGATGCGTATGCCGCTCGGAGTGAATGCGATAACTCTGGCGCACACAGCGTTCTGCATTCCGTTTGCGCTGCTGCCAATCCGTGCCCGACTCAAGTCGGTGGACCTGTCCGTCTACGAGGCGGCTGCGGATCTGGGTGCGAACGAGTGGCGCATCTTCCGGCGCGTCACACTTCCTCTGCTCGCCCCGGGGGTCGTTGCCGGAGCACTGCTCGCCTTCATCATCAGCCTGGATGACTTCATCGTCTCTTACTTCCTCGCCGGGCCTGGTGGCACGACGCTCCCGGTCTACATCTTCGGGATGATCCGCAATGCCATCACCCCCGGGGTCAACGCGCTGTCCACGCTCCTCCTGCTCGTCAGCGTCCTCATCGTTTCCATCTCCTACTACACATCACGAAGGAAGAGGTAGCCATGGGTAAGTTGAAAGCGGCTCCAATGCGAGCTGCCATGCTCGTCGTGGGGTTGGCGGGGGTGCTCACCCTCAGCGCATGCGGAGGCGAGACCACTGTCGATAGTGCATCTGCAGAGGCTCCGGCTGCTGCGACGGATGAACCTGCTACTGCCGAAGATGCATCGGGTTCGGAGGCGGAGACTCCTGCCGCTGAAGGATTCCCGGCGCCCAACGGTGGCTCGCTCAATCTGTACAACTGGACCGACTACATCTCTCCGGACGTGCTGAAGCGATTCGAGCAGGAGACGGGAATAGCCGTCAATCTCGACAACTTCGACTCCAACGAGACCCTGCTGTCGAAGTTGCAGGCGGGCGGCGCGAACTACGACGTGATCGTGCCGAGCGACTACATGGTGGCGCAGATGGTCGAGCTTGGGCTCCTGCAGGAAGTCGACCCAGCCTCCTTCCCGAATGGCAGCAAAATCAAGCCGGAGTTTCTCGACGTGTACTTCGATCCGGGTCGCAAGTTTTCCGCGCCGTACATGTACGGAACGACGGGCATCGCCTACGACCCGACGAAGACGGGCGCGGAGGTCACCTCCTGGGGAGACTTCTTCGACGCTGACAGTCCTGCGGCAGGCAAGATCGGCACTCTCAATGATCAGGTCGAGGTGATCCACTCCGCGCTGCGAGCGGTGGGAGCCGAACCCTGCTCGGTCAACCGTGATGACTACGTCAAGGTCGAGGAGCTCCTGAACGGCTGGAAGCCCAATGTTGCCGTCATCAACTCGGATGGCGTGATTGGCCGTATGGCGTCAGGCGAGCAGACCATGCACATGATGTGGAATGGGGCCTTCACGCGATCCGAAGCTGACAATCCGAATCTCGAGTACGTGTATCCGGAAGAGGGCATCACCCTCTGGTCGGACAACTTCGCGGTGCCCGTGGGCGCTCAGAACCTCGACAACGCGAAAATCTTCATCAACTGGATGATGGATCCTGCGAACATCGGAGAAGCGACGAACTTCGTCGGTTACGACAACGGCATCACGGGTTCGGACGCCTTCATGACCGAGGAGCTTGGGACGAACCCGGCCGTGGTCATTCCGGAGGAGTTCAAGTCCTTGGCGACGCCGGTTCCTGGCTGCTCAATCGAGGCGATCGATCTCTACGATCAGGTGTGGACGAACTTCAAGAAGTGATCTGCCCCCATATGCGGTGATCACGTCGGTGCGTGGGGACGCCCAGGTGTCCCCACGCACCGCAGGAGCCTGCATTGTTCCTACGTACGGTGAATCCATGGGAGTCTGATGTCTTCTCTACGCTTTGACAATGTGAGGTGCTGGACGGGAGTTCGACTCCCTGACGGCTCCTACGACGCCACCAGCAGTGTTCTGGTTCGCGACGGGCGGGTGGTGGCGCTGGGTGCGAGCGCGCAGAGCATGCCCGCGGACGAGATCCTTGACTGCCGAGGCGGATTCCTCTGCCCGGCCTTCGGCGACGGTCACGTTCATCCCGCCTTCGGAGGCCTCGAGCGCCAGTACGCACTCGTACGCGACCTCAGCAGTCCGGAGGAGATCGCCAGGTCGGTGGGCGACTGGGCTCGCCGGAACCCCGATGCGGAGTGGATCCGCGGAGAG
Organism: Candidatus Nanopelagicales bacterium; assembly: GCA_021741645.1. Classification (GTDB taxonomy): domain Bacteria; phylum Actinomycetota; class Actinomycetes; order S36-B12; family S36-B12; genus UBA10649. The sequence goes on along the minus strand of JAIOXK010000011.1, from coordinate 21,960 downwards.
GGGTTCGATCACACCCTGGCGCCCGAAGGGGTGTTTCTTGCGTCGTGGCTCGATGCCGAGGTGCCGGACCGCCCTGTCGTCCTGCGGGCCACCGACTACCACACGGTGTGGGTCAACTCAGAGGCGTTGCGGCGTGCGGGTTACGGCTCGGGGGTAGCGCAGCCCCACGACGGAGAGATCGTGCTCGACGAGTCTGGGGCGCCAGTCGGAACACTGCGCGAGTGGGGCGCGTGGCGTCCCGTGTACGACTTGCTGCCGCGGCCCCGTGAAGAGGTCGTCATCAATGCCCTGCGTTTCGCATCGGAATCCTTCTCGTCGGCCGGCTTGACGTGGGTGCAGGATGCCTGGGTCGAACCGGCTGACGTTGATGCATGGCTGATGGCTGAGCGGGAGGGAGCCCTCACGGTTGCCGCAGACCTCGCCCTGTGGGCCGATCCGAACAGCTGGCGCGAGCAGGTGGGCGGCTTCGTCTCGTCCCGCGATCGCGTGGCATCCGGCTCGCTCGGCCTGATCACTGCATCGACGGTGAAGTTCTTCGCCGATGGGGTAGTCGAGTCCGGCACCAGCGCGATGCTCGAGCCCTTCTGTGACTGCCCGCACTCCAAGGGTCTGCCGAATTGGGCGCCAGACGAGCTTGCCTCTGCCGTTGCATCCATCGACTCCCTCGGGTTCACAGCCCACATCCATGCGATCGGTGACTATGGGGTGCGCATGGCGCTGGATGCCATCGCACATGCGGCTCGTGTGAACGAGCCGAGAGATCGCCGCTGGGTGATCGTCCACAATCAGCTCATCGACCCCTCAGACCTGCCGCGGTTCGCTGAGCTGGGTGTGATCGCCAACTTCGAGCCGTACTGGTCGAAGTTCGATGCCTGGCAGTCCGAGTTGAGCGAACCTCGGCTGGGTCCGGAGCGCACTAGTCGGCAGTTCCAGACGGCGACCGTGGCAGGCAAGGGAGCTCGGGTCTCCTTCGGAAGCGACTGGCCGGTGACGACATATGCCCCCTTGGCGGGCATTCAGGTGGCTGTGACTCGGCAGGTCTCGGCGGACCAACCACCGTGGATGCCCGAGGAGCGGATCTCTGTGGAGGAGGCACTCGCTGCCTACACGTCCGGAGTCGCCTTCCAGGCGGGCCGGGACGACGCCGGCGTGATCCGACCCGGCGCCGTCGCTGATCTCGTCCTGCTTGAGTCCGATCCTCGCGCGGTCGATGCCATGGATATCGGAGGCATCGAGGTGGTGGGCACGTGGCGCGCCGGTACGCGCACCTATGAGCGGTGAGCCGCCGCAAGCGCAGCTGGATCTAGTGACGTGAGTGGATCGTGACGCCCGCGGTTCGCTGCACCGACACCTGCACATCGCTGCCCACCACGCAGGAGAGCACGTGGCCGCCGGCGGAGCGATCGACGTTGACACCGTGCAGATGCAGGCCCGGCTGGCCGACGCCCTTCATGTCGTCGCCCTGCCAGAAGCCGACGAGAACCGCGCGCTCCTGGCCTAGGGCGAATACGGTCTGGCCGGCGACGACCTGGGCGAGTGAGGGGTATGGCACCTGTTGGCGAGGAACGCTGCGCGTGACGAGATCGGTGAAGGTGCCACGGACCCGCACAGCAGTGATCCCATCGTCACTGCCCGCGAGTGCCGTGATGACCGGGCCGAGATCTGCGCACGTGGTTCCCGGTGCCACGGGCCCGGACGTGTCCGGCCGGAAGTCGACGGCCTGAGCGAACGGGGTCGACACCTGCGGGTCGACTTCGCGCGGGGTGCCGTCGGGACGCACCTGATACGGCACGCCGGCCACCATCACGAACTCCCCGTCCAGATCGGCGAAGGTGCCGAGGCCGAGCGTCTGACCCTCGATCACCTCACTCAGTGGAGCCAGTCCTGCGAAGTCCGGCTGCACCAGGTAGTCGTAGGTGCCGACCTGGCTGATGGTCGCCTTCGTCTCCGACTCGGACGCGCCCGCTTGCGACAGCGGAGCGAGCGTGACGACAAGAGCGACGGCCCCGGCGGAGGCGAAGAGTCGGGGATTCATGCACCGAGCCTAGGGCGACCCGGAAGGACCCGGCTCGTCAGTGGGTGAACGAGTCGGTCGCCTTCGGGTGAGGCATTGGTCCGTCGAGGGAATCGAGGTACTCCGTCTGAGCCTTGATCTCACGGATCAGCTCTTTGGCGAGGTCCATGCTCATGCCATTGCGAACGACGATGCGCTGCACGGTCTGGTCGCCGAGATTGTCGGGCATCGGGTAGGCAGGGACGAGCCATCCATGAGCACGCAGGAGCAGTTGCAGGTTGTAGAGGTTCCAGTTCTCGGTGTGGCCAGGCGTGAGCCGCCATGCGAACACTGGAATATCGGAGCCGTCGCTCCACAGCGTGAACGCGGGAATCCTGGCGATCTCGCTGGAGAGGTACTTGGCGATGTCCTGACTCTCCTGCTGAACCTTGCGATAGCCCTCGAACCCCAGACGAAGGAACATGTAGTACTGGAGCAGGACCTGGGCGCCGGGGCGGGAGAAGTTGATGGCGAGCGTCGGCATGTTCCCGCCGAGGTAGCTGACATTGAAAATGAGATCCTCCGGCAGATCCTCCTTCTCGCGCCAGACGACCCATCCGAGGCCGGGATAGACGAGCCCGTACTTGTGGCCGGAAGTGTTGATCGACTTCACCCGCGGCAGTCGGAAGTCCCAGACGATCTCCGGCTGGAGGAAGGGTGCGATGAAGCCTCCCGAGGCGCCGTCCACGTGGATGGGGATATCGAGTCCCGTCTTCTTCTCGAACTCATCCAGTGCCGCGGCGATCTCGGCCACCGGCTCGTAGGCCCCGGTGTAGGTCACGCCCATGATCGCGACGACGCCGATCGTGTTCTCGTCGATCTGGTCGGTCACGTTGGTTCGGTCAAGCGTGGGGTGCTCCTCCGTGACGGGGACATAGCGGGGCTCGACATCCCAGTAGTTGCAGAACTTCTCCCAGACGACCTGAACCGCGGAGCTCATCACCAGGTTGGGCCGAGTGGCATCCTTGCCAGCCGCCTTGCGGGCATGCTGCCACCGGCGCTTCAGCGCGAGGCCTCCGAGCATGCACGCTTCACTCGAGCCGATGGCTGAGACACCGATGGTGGTGGTGGGTGAGGGTGCATTCCACAGGCTCGCCATGATGGTGGCGCACCGAGCCTCGATGGCAGCCGTCGCCGGGTACTCGTCCTTGTCGATCATGTTCTTGTCTGCCGCTGCCGCGTAGATCTTGTCGGCGTTGTCATCCATCCACGTCGTGACGAAGGTCGCGAGGTTCAGGCGCGCATTTCCATCGAGCATCGCCTCGTCCAGCACGATCTGGTACGCGGCCTCTGACGGCAGCGGATCGGCGGCGAGACGGTCGGTGGGCACGGTCACGCTCGTGGCATCGTCGAAGTACTGGGGATTCGTCATGACGTCCACCGTAGGGGTCGTGTGCGAGCGTGGCTGCCGTCCCGACAGGATTGGGACATGACATCCGACAACGCTGCCTTCTACCTCGATGCCGAGAGGCTCGAGGCGGGCATGGGTGATGTTCGCCAGTCACCTCGTGACCTCGGCCGAGTCGACGTGATCGTGATTCGCCCCAGTGTCGACGAGCGCATGGTGCTGCCTCAGGTCGAGGTTGACGTCGAGGAGGGACTTGCGGGCGACACGTGGCGGACCCGGGGGAGTCGCAACACTGTTGACGGTTCGGCTGATCCAGGTGATCAGGTCACGGTGATGAACAGCCGCTTCGCGCGTCTCATCGCTGCCACGGACGACCGGATGCCGCTGGCCGGCGATCAGCTCTTCATGGACCTGGACCTGAGCTGGGGCAACCTGCCGACCGGCTCGCGCCTGGAGTTCGACGAGGTCGTCCTTGAGGTCACGGACGTGCCGCACACCGGCTGTGCCAAGTTCCGTGAGCGATTCGGCATGGAGGCGCTCCGCGCCACGAACACGCCCGAGGGCAAGGACCTGCGGCTCCGGGGCATCAACGCCACCGTGGTGCGCGGGGGCATGCTGCGGCAGGGAGAGTCTGCTCGCGTCGTCCGGCCCTAGCGCGGCCACTCATGGAGCGGCCGGAATCGCAGACCGGGAACCTGCGCGAACGCGCGATCGGCGCTGAGGAGCTCTGCCCCGTGCGTGATGGCAACGCCCGCGAGGACGGCATCGAAGGTGCCGAGCGCGTCGAGGTCGTCCCAGAGCGCAAGCCCGATGCCCAGATGCTCCTCGGTGACGACCTCGAGGGGACGAAGGAGTCGCGCGTAGGCCGTGGCGACGTCAGCCACGCCGAGGCGGCCGAGGCGGCGCGCACGAACATGCGCGAACTCCTCGATCACCTCAGGAGTCGTCGTGCCGACCTCCTCGCCATCGCGAAAGGCCTGCAGGGCCGCGATCGCCGGCTGCTGCAGTGGGTGATCGCGGCCGGTGGCATACACCAGGACCGTCGTGTCCACGACGATCACGAGAAGCGTCCCGCGCGCAGATCGTCTAGCTCCGCACGAAGGGCCTCGGGATCCGGTACCTCCATGGGCTCGGCACTCAGGATGACGTCGAGGGCCTCGCGGCGCTCGTCAGGAGGCTGACGCCACACGAGATCGACCGCTTCACGGATGAGCGCACCGACCGACTTGCCCTGCGCCGCTGATCGCTCAGTGAGGGTGGTGAACTGCTCTTCGTCGAGCAGGACGTGGAGACGATGCGTGAAGGCCATGCGGACACCATACACATGTGCATGTGCATGTGTATATCTGCCGCCTAACGTCCTGCCGCCGCGGCCTGCTTCGCGGCTCTCCCGAGGCGGCTCTGCTGCCCGAGTTGCTCGGCCATGAACTCCCGGAGCAGGTCGATGGCCTTCACGACCTTCTTGCTCGAGAGCTCGTAGTACACGTTGAGGCCGTCCTTCGTGGCGTCGACCACGCCACGCTCGCGGAGAATCGCCAGGTGCTGGCTGGCGTTCGACTGACTGATCTCGAGAGCGATCGCGAGCTCGCCGACGGTCATCGGCCCCGAGCGCAGCTCGGTGATGATGAGCAGGCGCTTGGGATCGGCGATGGCCTTGCAGATGCGGGCATGCAGCTCGTGCAGCTCGAGGGAGGTCTCGCGATCCATGGCTGCAGGCTACGCGGGCAGGCGGGTCATGTCGTAGTGGAGGCGGCGCACTGGTTCTTGCCGATCTCGAGGATCTCGAGCTCCTCAGCCGTCGCCTCTTGGCGCCCTGAGTTCACGAGGCGGATGGTGTCGTAGGTGTCGGGTGCGCTGGGCAGCGAGGTGATGATCTGCTCGATGAAGGCCGTCAGGTCGGCCTGGCTCAGCAGTGTCGACTCGAAGATGTCGGCCAGCGTCGTCATGACGAGTCCGTCGTCGTTTATCTCGCTGTCGAAGGACCAGTGCGCAGGCAGCACGATCGTGGTGGGATCGAGCGGCTGGAGTCGATCGTGCACGGTGTGGAAGAGATCCGTTGCCAGCTCCTCAGCGCGGCCGGTCAGGTCGGGGCGTCCGATGCCACGCACGAACACGGTGTCGCCGGTGATCAGGAAGCTGCCGGGCAGGCTGATGCAGGTGGATCCGGGCGTGTGCCCGGGAGTCTTGATGTTGAGGATGTGGACGGTGGCGTCGCCGAGGTCGATCTCCTGGCCGTCGGCCAGGGGAGTGTTCTCGAAGGGGGTCGGCGCTTTGCCGGTGTCCTCGATCGGGACGTGGTACGTCGCACCGACCTGCTCGGCGAGGGCGGGACCGCCGGTGATGTGGTCGGCGTGGACGTGGGTGTCGATCACGTGCGTGATGGTCATGTCCTCGGACGCAGCGAGGTCGAGATAGTCCTGGGTGAAACGCGCGGGATCGACCACGATCGCGTTCTTGCCTGGCACGCCGATCACGTAGGACAGGCACGCCTTCGACGGGCGCTGGATCTGCCAGACGACGACATTCTCGGACACGTTCGGGATGCGCTTGGGCACGAGAAGCTCGGACCAGGCGGCGGTGCCACCGACGAGATTGCGGCAGCTCTTGCCCTCATCGTCAAGCATGTCGAGCAGGAGATCACTGCCGTTCCCGTGGGCGCAGATGACCACGGTGTCGTCCGGGATCTCCTTGACCAGATCGTCGATCTGCTCGACGGCCATCCAGATGGGGAGATTGCGGGTCGGGACGGGCTTGGTGCCCTCCACCTGCCATGCCGCGAACTCGTCCTGATTGCGCACGTCCAGGATCAGCGGCACCGTCCCCGCGTTGATCTCGTCGTACAGCTCTCGTGTCGTGACTGTGCGTCCCATCGCTTCCTCCACGCCCCTTTCGGTCCATTTCCTATCGGAATGGATGACAATCCCCGATCCCCCTAAGAGATCGCTATATGCGCGGACGCTAATGCAGTTTTCCAGCAATGGGAAGGGATTTTCCGAGAAAATGCTTGCCTCTTTGCTCCCATGCGTCTAGCGTCAGCGCAACTGAGGGGAGCAACAATGTCTGACGCCACGACCGGCGAAGAGATGATGACGATCATCGCGTTCAGCGGTGATCTCGACAAGCTCTGGCCCACCACCATCCTGGCCTCCACCGCGGCAGCCAACGGCATGGATGTCACGGTCTTCGCCACCTTCTGGGGGCTATTCCCTCTGGTCAAGGACGGCGAGAAGATCGGCCACGACGCCATGACGAAGATGCTCGCCGGCATGAACCCTCCTGGGTTCACCAAGGCCAAGCTCTCGAAGATGAACATGGCTGGGATGGGCCGATCGATGATGCGCAAGGTCGCGGCCAAGAACAACCTGATGCCGCCCGAGGAGCTCTTCGAGATGTGCCTCGATATGGGTGTCAAGGTATGGCCCTGCCAGATGACCATGGACCTGCTGGGCATCCGAGCCGACCAGATGCTGCCCGGTCTGGGTGATCCTGCAGGTGCCGCAACGGCGCTTGCTCGTATGGCCAAGTCTGAGATCAACCTCTTCATCTGAGCAGCCCATCAATCTCGTCCCCACCAGTCGTTCACATATCTAGGGAGTCACCATGGACGTAGCGAAGACAGTCGACGCGACCGGGCAGAAGTGCCCCATGCCCATCCTCATGACGGCCAAGGCTGCCAAGGAGTTGCAGGAGGGTGAGGTCATGCTGATCATCGCCACGGATGCGGGAGCACGGTCGGACGTGCCAGCATGGGTCACGCAGACCGGCAACGAGTTGGTCGAGTCGTCCGAAGAAGGCGACGTCCTGAAGTTCTACGTCCGGAAGAAGTGATCAACTGTGCGGTATGGCTTCGCCATTGACCAGCGCACGTGCATTGGCTGCCATGCCTGCACAGTCGCCTGCAAGATCGAGCACGATGTTCCTGTCGGGAAGTTCCGCACATGGGTCAAGTACGTGGAGAAGGGGCAGTACCCCGACACCACGCGCGAGATGGGCATCATGCGGTGCAATCACTGCACCGACGCGCCCTGTGTGAAGGGATGCCCCACCCAGGCACTGTTTATTCGCGACGATGGCATCGTCGACTTCGACAACGAGGCCTGCATCGGCTGCAAGATGTGCATGCAGGCGTGCCCTTATGACGCCATCTACATCGACGACAACACGAACACGGCCGCGAAGTGCAACTTCTGCGCGCACCGCATCGACAACGGACTTGAGCCCGCCTGCGTGCAGGTCTGCCCGACCCAGTCGATCTGGATGGGCGACATCGACGATCCCACCAGCGGCATCAGCAAGTTCCTGAGCATCGAGCCGGTCAACGTCCGCACGCCCGAGCAGGGCACGCGTCCCAACACGTACTACGTGGGGGCTGACCAGACGGTCCTCGACCCGCTGGCTGCCCCGGTTGACGGCACCTACCTCTGGGCCAATGCCGATCCGCTGCGGCTGGAGACTGCTGCCGAGCTGCCGGGGGATCCGGTCTCGCAGGCGCGCCTGACCTACAACACCTCCCACCCGCGTCCCTGGGGATGGAAGGTCTGGACGTATCTGTGGACCAAGTCGATCGCCGCTGGTGCCCTGATCGTGGGTGCGCTCGTCCTACTTCTCACGACGGACCGCTCCGTTCTGATTACCACCGTGGCCCCGTTCCTCACCGAGCTGTTCCTGCTCGTAACCGCCGTTCTGCTGATCTGGGACCTCAAGCGGCCCGATCGCTTCCTGTTCCTTCTGGATCCGCGCAAGATCAACCGGCGGTCGTGGCTCGCCCTCGGCGGGATCTTCCTGACCCTCGGCGCCGCCGTGGGAGGACTCTGGTTCCTCGCGGGAGCGGTGACCGAGCTCGGCTGGGGCGACTACACGGGTGCCTTGGTGCCCCTCGCGTGGCTGGCGATTCCGGCCGGCGCCATGACGGCGGGCTACACCGCCTTCCTCTTCGGCCAGGCCGAGGGTCGCGACCTGTGGCAGTCACCTGTCCTGTTCTGGCACCTGCTGGCGCAGGCCGTCATGGTGGGTGCGGGCGTCCTGCTCGTGCTGGCACCTGCGTTCGGTGCCGAGTCCTCGACCATCGTGTGGCTCTCGTGGGCGCTCGTGGCCGGTGTCGCGGCACACCTGCTGATCACCTTGATCGAGTTCGGCGGCAAGCACCCGACCCGCAACGCGCAGGTGGCGGCGCATGCCATCACGCACGGCCGCTACAAGACCCAGTTCTGGGGCGGCTCCATCCTGCTGTCGGTCGTGGGTGCAGCCCTCGCCGTCATCGCCGCCCTGGGCGGTCCCGTGGCCGTCGCTGTCCTGGCCGGCCTCATCGTTCAGCCGGCCCTCCTCCTGCACGAGAAGGTCTTCGTCAAGGCGGCCCAGGACCCGCCGCTCTCCTAGCCCCCGATCTACCGGCCCGCTGATCTACCGTCCCGCTGCCCTACCGTCCCGCTGATCTACCGGACCGCTGACCACGACACACGTCGACAAAGGAAGCTGCAGATGACTCCTCCGGAATCCACCACCGCCAAGCGCGGACCCGCCGCCTCACCGGTGGATGCGGCCAACCCCGAGAGCCACGGACTCCGCATTCGCGAGACCGTCTCGAACTACCCACCGGTCGACACGTGGGACGACGTCATGATGTACGACGCCAAGGCGCACCCGCGCAAGGTGGAGAAGCGGTACATGCTCGTGCCGACCACGTGCTTCAACTGCGAGTCCGCCTGCGGTCTTCTTGCCTACGTCGACAAGGAGACCAAGGAGGTCGTCAAGATCGAGGGCAACCCGGCACATCCGGGTTCGCGCGGGCGCAACTGCGCCAAGGGGCCGGCCACCTTGAACCAGACCTCGGATCCGGAGCGGATCCTGCACCCGCTCAAGCGGGCGGGCAAGCGAGGCGAGGCCAAGTTCGAGCAGGTCTCCTGGGATGACGCCATGAACGACATCGCCGGGCGGATTCGCAAGGCGATTCAGGAGGACCGCCGCAACGAGGTCATGTACCACGTGGGCCGTCATGGGGAGGACGGCTTCATCGAGCGGGTGCTGCTGACCTGGGGAGTCGATGGCAACAACACCCACACCAACATCTGCTCGGGCGGTGCCCGTTTCGGCTACTCGGTGTGGGGTGGCTACGACCGTCCGTCCCCGGATCACGAGAACGCGAAGGTCATCCTGCTGCTCTCGGCGCACCTGGAGTCAGGGCACTACTTCAACCCGCATGCTCAGCGCATCATGGATGCCAAGGTGCACGGCGGTGCCAAGCTCGTTGTCGTCGATCCACGACTGTCCAACACCGCATCGCATGCCGACGAGTGGGTCTCCCCGTGGCCGGGCACGGAGGCAGCCATGCTGCTCGCCATTGCTGCCTACCTGCTGCGCACGGATGCCGTCCAGTGGGACTACATCCAGCGGTGGGTCAACTGGTCGACGTACATGGAGAACCTGCATCCGGAACAGGACGCCAAGGACTTCGAGGCCTTCAAGCGCGCGCTCACGGAGGACTACCAGAAGTACACCTTCGACTTCGCCGCGCAGGAGTGCCGCGTTCCGGCGAAGCAGATTGAGAGCGTCGCGAAGATCGTCGCCGGCTGCGATCGCAAGCTGGCCGCGCACACGTGGCGCTCGGCCACGGCCGGCAACCTCGGCGGCTGGGCTGTCGCTCGGGCACTGTTCTTCCTGACCGTCCTGACCGGAAGCGTTGGTGAGAAGGGCGGCACGAGCCCGAACGGCTGGAACAAGTTCATCCCCCACGGCCCATCGATGCCCGGTGGCCACGATTCGTGGAATGAGCTCCTGTGGCCGTCGGAGTTCCCGATGTCCACCAACGAGCTGTCCATTCTGCTGCCGCACTTCCTCAAGGACGGCCGGGGCAAGATCGACACCTACTTCAGCCGGGTCTACAACCCGATCTGGACGAACCCGGACGGGTTCAGCTGGATCGAGGCGCTGTCCGATGAGGATCTCGTGGGCTGCCACGTGGCGATGACGCCGACGTGGAACGAGACGGCGATCTTCGCCGACTACATCCTGCCGTTCGGCCACAGCACCGAGCGGCACGACACCCAGTCGTACGAGCAGTACGCGGGCAAGTGGCTGGGCTTCCGCCAGCCGGTCCGGCGTGTGGCGCTCAACAAGATGGGCGAGAACATCACCGACACGCGCGAGTCCAACCCCGGCGAGGTCTGGGAGGAGACGGAGTTCTGGATCGAACTGTCCTGGCGCATCGATCCGGACGGATCTCTCGGTATCCGCAAGTACTTCGAGACGCCGGGTGAGCCGGGCAAGAAGGTCACCGTCGACGAGTACTACGGCTGGATCTTCGACAACCAGGTGCCCGGACTGCCGGAGAAGGCGCAGCGTGAGGGCCTCACACCGTTGGAGTACATGCGCAAGTACGGCGCCGTCGAGATCGTCAACGGCCTCTACCGCCAGGACGAGCGGCCGCTGACGCCCGCTGAGCGGGAGGGGGCAGTCCCGGATTCGAACGGTGTGCTCCGCAAGCCCGTGACCCCCGAGACCCAGAAGCCCCTCGTCGGCGAGCCGGGAGCTGTGGGTGTGGTGCTCGACGATGGCAGCGAGGTAGCCGGCTGGCTCACGCCATCGCGCAAGCTTGAGCTCTACTCACCCTCCATTGCGGAGTTCGGGTGGCCGGAGCATGCGGTGCCGAGCTACATCAAGTCGCACGTGCATCACGATGGCATGGATCACGCCAAGGGAGACATGGCCCTGGTGCCGACCTTCCGTCTGCCCACGCTGATCCACACGCGTTCGGGAAATGCCAAGTACCTCAACGAGATCAGCAACAAGCACCCGGTGTGGATGAACAGCATCGATGCTGACCGTCTGGGGCTCCAGACCGGTGACATGGTGCGCGTCAACACCGATATCGGCTACTTCGTGGCACGCATCTGGTCAACCGAGGGCATCAAGCCGGGAGTCATCGCGTTGTCCCATCACATGGGACGCTGGCGCACCACCGACGATGCCGGCAGCCGCTGGGTCAGCGGCAAGGTCGATGTCGGGCGACTCGAGGATGGTCGGTGGCGCCTGCGTTACAAGGAGGGCGTGCGTCCCTTCGTCAGTGACGACCCTGACTCGATGCGCATCAACTGGGAGGACCCAGGCGTGCACCAGAACCTCGCGTTCCCCGTGCACCCCGACACCCAGTCCGGCATGCACTGCTGGCATCAGCGAGTGCGGGTCGAGCGCGCTCACGATGAGGACAAGTACGGGGACGTCGTCGTCGACACCGAGAAGTCCCGTGAGGTCTACCGCGAGTGGATGTCGTGGACCCGTCCGGGACCGAATAAGGACGGCCTGCGTCGTCCCATGTTCATGATGCGTCCGGTGATGCCGCAGATCAAGGCGTACTACGTGGACAACGAACTGCCTCAGGGCTAACTGCGCCGTCCCGAGAACCGTCACCACAACCGAAACGGAAGCCCCTGATGCTCTGGATCGCTGCAGTTCTGTCCATCGTGATCGGCATGGCCGTCGGCCTGCTGGGCGGTGGCGGATCGATCTTGACCACACCGCTGCTGGTGTACGTCATGGACTTCGACCCCAAGCAGGCGATCGCAGCCAGCCTCTTCGTCGTGGCCGTCACCTCATTCTTCGGCCTGATCCAGCATGCTCGGGCCAAGCGGGTCAGGTGGCGCACGGGTCTGATCTTTGGCGCTGCGGGCATGGTGGGTGCCTTCACCGGTGGGCAGATCGGTGCGCGGCTTCCCGGATCCCTGCTGCTCGCCGCTTTCGCGGTGATGATGGGCGCCACGGCCGTGGCCATGATCCGCGGGCGCAAGAAGGTCGAGGGGAAGGCGCACACAGGTCTTCCGCTCTTCCGAATACTCCTGGACGGATTCATCGTCGGGTTGGTGACGGGCATCGTGGGGGCCGGCGGCGGGTTCCTTGTCGTTCCTGCACTCGTCCTCCTGGGCGGACTCCCGATGCAGGCCGCGGTGGGAACGTCACTGCTGGTCGTCATGATGAAGTCGTCGGCCGGTTTCGTCGGCTACATCTTCACCTTCGGCGGATCCAATGGATTCATTGCGTTGAATCCGGAGACGGAGATCAACTGGACCGTCACTCTCGTCGTGACGGGATTCGCCGTCGTGGGTGCGCTGGTGGGCGCGGTCATCTCGGGCAAGGTGCATCCGGATCGACTCCGCAAGGGATTCGGCTGGTTCGTGCTGGTCATGGCCGTGTTCATCCTGTTCCAGGAGCTCGGGTCCAGCATCATCGAATTCGCCCAGGGCTCGGCCATTCAGATGGTCGAAGTCGTCGTGGGCGTCATCGTGCTGGTGGTGGGCATTACCGTCCTGATCCGGTGGCCTGCGAAGGAGCCGCTGGCCGACTTCGACACCACCGGTGGCGAGATCACCCGCGACACCGACGACGCCAGTCAGACGAACTAGTCTCGACGCAGTCGACTGCGTGGAGGTTCGGTGACAGTGTTGCGTGAGGCGCCGTGGGCGTCCGCCCGTGCCGCAGCGCATCTCATCGGCAGCCGGCTGGAGGCTGAGCAGGCGCCGGTCGACGAACTTGACGGTCGCGTTCTGGGCGTGGACATGCACGCCCTGTGCCAGTTGCCGTCCTTTGACTCCTCGGCCATGGATGGCTGGGCGGTGTCAGGAGAGGGTCCGTGGCGGATCGTCGGCGATGTCGCTGCCGGGCACCCTTGGGAGCAGGTGCTCCAGCCCGGGGAAACCGTCCGGATCGCAACCGGGGCCGTGGTTCCTGCCGGAGCCGATGCCGTCCTGAGATGGGAAGACGCCACGACCGGCGAGGGGACGGTGTCGGGCGATGTCCGGGTGGGTGCCGACATCCGTCCGGCCGGCGAGGAGTGCCGTGTGGGTGATGTCGTCGCGCGGGCGGGCACGGACGTCACCCCGGCGCTGGCTGGATTTTTGGCCGCCACCGGACACGACTCGGCGGAGGTCATTCGCCGGCCACGTGTGGCGCTGCTGCTGCTCGGCGACGAGCTCCTGACCCAGGGTGTGCCCGAGCGAGGTCGGGTGCGGGACTCCCTCGGCCCTCAACTGCCCGGGTGGATCTCGCGATCGGGCGCCGAAGTAGCGGCCCAAGCCCAGATCGATGACGATGCCGACTCCGTTCATCGCGCGCTGCTGGAGGCCTCGCGGAATGCAGACCTCGTCATCACCACGGGCGGCACAGCTGATGGTCCGCGCGATCATGTGCGAGGGGCGATCGAGGCGCTGCAGGGACAGCTCGTCGTCGATCGAGTTTCCGTTCGGCCCGGGCACCCGATGCTCATGGCGTCTCTGCACGGGGCAGGTAGCCGCCCCGTGCCGCTGGTGGGACTTCCGGGAAACCCGCATTCAGCGATCGTGGGTTTCGCGACGCTGGCAGCGCCGGCAATCGACGCCCTGCTCGGTCGCTCTCCCTCGCCATTGATCACCGTTGAGGCCGGTGAGGAACTGCACGCGCCCGCTGGTCACACCAGACTCATCGCCGGCAACCTCCGCGACGGCGTGTTCCGGCTGTCGCCCTATGGCGGCTCGGCGATGCTGCGGGGCCTGGCGCAGTCCACGGGATTCGCTGTGGTGTCCGAGGGCTCCGTTCCTGCGGGCACTGACGTCGCCTGGCTTCCGCTCCCGTAACCTCACTCTGTGCCGACCTCAGCCGCAGTAGCCTTCCGATCGATGGAGTGCGCTGCGCAATGGCTTCTGAAGGGTGTGTCATGACGGAGAGTCCTGCAGGCGGTTCCGCCGCCGGCGAGCCGGCTGACGAGGTGAATCTCGAGTCAACGGGCGAGGCGCAGGTGCAGGTGACACTCGTGCCGTCGAACATCTGGCGCGTTGGTCTGGTCGTCCTCGCGGTCATCGCCCTTGGTCTCTTCCTCGCCTTCGTCATCGAAGACGGCGGTGGCGTGATCTTCACTGTGCTGCTCTCGTGGTTCGCGGCAATCGCGATGGCTCCTGCCGTGAATCGCCTGTCCAAGTACATGAAGCGCGGCGTGGCCACCATGATCATCATGGTCGCGGCCATCGCCTTCGCGGCCCTGTTCTTCGCCATGTTCGGGGCGCTCTTCGTGGATCAGTTGGTCCAACTGATCATGCTGCTCCCGGTGTTGATCGACGAGGCGATCACCTGGGCCAACGCGACGTTCAATCTCGAGCTCTCGCAAAGCGCCATCATCGACATGCTCGACATCGGGGCAGACGATGTGGCCGCGGCAGCGGCCGATCTGGGGCTCAGCCTTCTGTCATTCGTGCTCTCCGTTGTCGGAAGCGTCTTCGGTATCTTCACCTTCGCGCTGTTCGTCTTCTACCTCTCGGCGGACATGCCCCGCCTAGAGCGGTGGATCGCCGGCCTGTTCCCCCCACGTATGCAGGACGTCGTGATTACGGTGTGGAGCACCACCGCACAGAAGACCGGTGGTTACATCGGCGCGCGCGTCATCCTCGCTGCCATCAACTCGGCTACCAGTGCGGTCGTCTTCGTCCTCATCGGAATGCCGTACTGGCTGCCGCTTGCGTTGTGGACCGGCATCGTGGCGCAGTTCGTGCCGACTATCGGCACCTACATCGCGATCATCCTGCCCGTGATCGTGGGACTTCTCAGCGGCAGTCCGTGGATCGGCGTTGCCGCACTGATCTGGGCGATTGCCTATCAGCAGGTCGAGAACCTCACCTTCGAGCCGAAGATCAGCGCCAAGGCCGTCGACGTCAACCCGGCGGTTGCCTTTGGCTCCGTCCTATTGGGCGCATCACTGTTCGGAGTGAGCGGAGCCTTCCTGGCCGTCCCCGTCGCCGCCATGCTCCTGGCGCTGCTGGAGACGTACGCCAAGCGCTATGAGCTGCTTCCCAGGCTCTCCGAGCAGCAGGCAAAGCATCAGGCCCAGCAGCAGGCCAGGTCAGGGCGTCGGTGGAAGCTCACCAAGACTCGACGTATAGCTGACCAGAATCAGACCGAGGGTCCGCCAGCGACGTAGAGGACCTGTCCCGAGACGAACGAGGCTTCGTCGGAGGCGAGGAACGAGGCGACGTTGGAGATGTCCTCCGGCACTCCGACCCGGCGAACGGGAGTCTCCTTGGCGACGGCCGCGGTGAACTCCTCGAAGTCGACGCCCATGCGCTCGGCCGTCGCGCGGGTCATGTCCGAGGCGATGAAGCCAGGAGCGATGGCATTGGCCGTGACGCCGAAGGGACCGAGCTCGATGGCCACGGTCTTGGTGAATCCCTGAAGCCCTGCCTTGGCGGCCGAGTAGTTCACCTGTCCGCGATTTCCGAGAGCGGAGATACTGCTGAGACTGATGACACGACCCCACTTGGCCTCGACCATGTGTGCTTGCACGGCGCGCGTCATGAGGAAGGCCCCGCGTAGATGCACGTTCATGACGGCATCCCAGTCCTCGAGGGTCATCTTGAAGATGAGGTTGTCTCGCAGAATGCCGGCATTGTTGACCAGAACTGTGGGCGCACCGAGTTCGGCCGTGGCCCGCGCCACGACATCCGACACCTGAGCCTCGTCGGTGACATCGGCCTCGAGCGCCAGTGCCCGTCCGCCCGCCTGGGCGATCGCATCAGCAGTTGCCGATGCGCCCGCCGCATCCAGGTCGACGAGTGCAACGGCCATGCCGTCTGCGGCGAACCTGCTGGCGATGGCTGCGCCGATTCCGCGGGCAGCTCCGGAGACGATCGCGACGCGAGTCATGCGTCCTTCCTTCCGAGGCGCTGCACGCCCTTGTCGAGTCCGAGGAGTACGTATCCGAGGATGATGGCGACGATGACAATCACGCCAATGAAACTCAGCACGGAAGCCCAGCCATTGGTGCTCACGTCGAGGAATGGGTACGGGTACGCACCGATGACCTGGCCGCGGACGAGGGCGTAGACCGCCCACCCGAGCGGAAGGATCAATGCCGCATAGATGGTCGACTGGCGAATCAGCCCCCGTGGCCCGGCGACCAGCCAGACGAGGGGAGTCACGATCGGCACGAGGATGTGGATGATGAAGTTGCTGAGCCGGTCCCATCCCTCCTTGCCACCGTCGGCGAGCAAGGCGTTGTAGACCACTCCAGTGATGATGATCATGAGAATGGCGTCGAGCCGCATGATGCGCCAGAAGGAGCCGACGCGGTCAGAGCGGAGGAAGAGCGAGGGGCGCAGAAACAGCACGATCATCACGATCAGCACGAGGATGTTGCTCAGGATCGTGAAGTAGGTCGTCCAGTCGAGGAAGCGCTCCAGTGGTGTCTCGACGCCGCTCGGAATGTTGCCGAGGATCGTGGGCTTCGAGGGATCGCCCTTGTCGACGTAGTAGCCGCTGACATTCAGCGTGAAGGAGATGGCGACCCCGAAGGCAGCGAGCAGAGCGTTCAGGCCGAACAGCAGGCGGGCGTACCTCGGTGATGAAGGAGCATCTATCGCTGCAGGAGAGGTCATGGTTCCGAAGGCTACCGCCCGTTGGCGTCAGTCGTGGCCGGTCAGTCCCTCTCCTCGCCGAGCAGGGACTCCAGCTCGTCGATGGCCCTCTGCTGCTGCGCCTGCAGGTCCTTCAGCGCCCGCAGCTTGGCCTGCACGTCCGTCTCCTGCTCAGGATCTGTCTCCTTGGTGCGTGCAGGGGTGAGGAAGAAGTTCGCCAGGTAGCCGGTGAGCGTGCCGAAGATGCCGACGCCGATCAGGATGACGAGCCCGCCGAGGACGCGTCCCGCTGTGGTGACGGGGTACTCATCGCCGTAGCCGACTGTGGACATCGTGACGATCATGTACCACAGCGCGTCGGAGGCGTCCGTGATGTTGGCACCCTGGGCATCAACCTCGAGCTTCAGCATTCCGAGGCTGCCGAACTCCAGCACCAGGATGGCGACGAACAGCAGAGTGAACAGGGCACTATCGGCCCGGTCCTTGACGATGGCCCTGCCGATATTGCGAACGCCGTAGTCCTTGATCAGGCGATACACCTTGATGAGGCGGAACAGGCGCAGGATGTTCGTCTGCGAGAAGGGCAGGCTGGACAGCAGGTCGGCCCAGCCGTACTCGCGGAAGAAGTAGTGAGACTTGGAGGATGCCGCGATGAATCGGATGAGGAAATCCATCGCGAAGAAGATGACGAGAACGATGTTGACGAGCGCCAGGACGGCGCCGAGGGTGGGGTCGTCAAGGATGATGAGCAGGATCATGTTGAAGATCGACAGGATGGACAGTAGGCCCATGAAGATCTCGTAGCTGGGATTCTTCAGCCGCTGCTCTACGAGTGCTCGCTTGCCCATCTCCTGTTCCGCCACGCACACATCCTGTCGCACGGAGCACCCGGAGCGGGGGAGCTACACGCCACTACGCTCCCTGATGGAGGTTGACATGGTCGACGCGGGTAGTGCGCTGCCGTCACGGGCGAGGATCGTCATCATCGGCGGCGGTGTGATCGGCAGCTCGATCGCGTATCACCTTGGGCAGCTGGGTGTCACAGATGTGCTGCTCCTCGAGCGTGACCGGCTCACGTCGGGCACGACGTGGCATGCGGCCGGTCTCATGACGTGCTTCGGCTCCATGTCCGAGACGTCGATGGCGATGCGTCAGTACACCCGGGACCTCTACGCGCGACTCGAGGCAGAGACGGGGCAGTCCACGGGATTCCGCCCGGTCGGCTTCATCGAGGTTGCCGGTGACGAGGATCGACTCGAGGAGTATCGCCGCGTGGCGGCGTTCAATCGACACGTCGGGCTCGAGGTGCACGAGATCTCCCCGCGCGAGGTCGCGGATTTGTTTCCGCTCGCCGACACCACTGACCTCCTCGCGGGCTTCTACGTCCCTGGCGACGGACGAGTCAATCCCGTGGACGTCACCATGGCGCTGGCCAAGGGAGCCCGAAATGCGGGCGTGACCCTCCTCGAAGGCGTCACCGTGGAGCGAGTGCTCACCCGGGGATCGCAGGTGATCGGGGTGCAGACGAATCAGGGTGACGTCGAGTGCGAGATCGTCGTGAACTGCGCCGGCATGTGGGCTCGGCAACTGGGCGAGCGCAATGGCGTCTCGATCCCGCTGCAGGCGGCCGAGCACTACTACCTGATCACCGAGGAGATGGCCGAGGTGCATGCCGGCCTGCCGATCCTCGAGGATCCCGCTCGCCACGGGTACTACCGCGAGGAGGGCGGAGGTCTGATGGTCGGCCTCTTCGAGCCGGTCTGCGCGCCGTGGGCCGTGGGCGGAGTGCCCGCCGACTTCTCCTTCGGCCAGATCACGCCCGACTGGGACCGCATGGGTCCGTATGTGGAGCGCGCGATGTCACGCGTCCCAGCCACGCTCGATGTGGGCGTGCGCACGTTCTTCTGCGGACCGGAGTCGTTCACTCCTGATCTCGCGCCCATCGTCGGCGAGGCACCGGAGCTGGATGGATACTTCGTGGCAGCGGGAATGAACTCGGTCGGCATCCTGACCGGCGGCGGCATGGGCCGCATCGTCGCCCAGTGGATTGTGGACGGTCGTCCCGATGTCGACGTCACCGGCATCAACATCGATCGGCTGGCCGACTTCCAACTGTCTCCCCGCTATCGCGCAGAGCGCACGGTCGAGACCCTGGGCATGGTCTATGCCGCACATCTGCCTGGCCGCTCAATGACGACGGCCCGGGGCGTTCGCTGCTCGCCGTTGCATGATCGGCTCGCTGCTCAGGGTGCGTACTTCCGTGATGTCAGTGGATGGGAGGGGGCTGACTGGTACGCGGGCGCCGGAGCCGAGCCCACTCCAGGTTCGCTCACCTGGGGCCGCCCCGACTGGTTCGACACCTGGGCCGAGGAGCATCGCGCAGTGCGTGATGGCGTCGGAATCATGGACATGTCCTTCATGGCCGCCTTCGAGGTGACAGGGCCGGACGCTGGACGCCTTCTGGATCGACTGTCCACGGCGCATGTCGACGGGCCGGCCGGAGTCATCACCTACACCCAGTGGCTGAACGATGCGGGCACCATCGAGGCGGATCTCACCGTCACCAAGCGCGCGGAAGGCGACTTCCTCGTGGTGGCCTCGGACACCGCTCACGGTCACGTCAAGGCGTGGCTGCGAAGGCACCGCGCGGGCTTCGACGTGAACATCGCCGATGTCACGTCTGGCCTGTGCCAGATCAATGTGCAGGGCCCGCTCTCCCGCGAGGTGCTTCAGCGAGTGACGTCGTGCGACCTCTCCGCCGAGGCCTTTCCCTTCCGGGCCGCGCGGACCATCGACGTGGGCTTCGCCCGTGTGCTGTGTGCGCGCATCACCTACCTCGGTGAGTTGGGCTATGAGCTGCATGTGCCCTCGGATTTCGCGGCGCACGTGTACGAGCAGCTCGTCGAGGCGGGGCATGAGTCGGGCATGCGTCACGTGGGTCTGAAGGCGCTGGCGAGTCTGCGCCTCGAGAAGGGCTACCGCGACTACGGCCATGACATCGACAACACCGACAACGTCCTGGAAACGGGGCTGGGGTTCACTGTCGACTGGGATCACGAGTTCATCGGGCGGGAGGCGCTTGCCACCCTGCGAGATCAGGGGCCATCGTGCCGTCGCCTCGTGCACGTCCGTCTCCAGGATCCCGAGCCGATCCTTCATCACGCAGAGTTGGTGCGCTGGAACGGTGACGAGGTCGGATACGTGCGAGCCGGCAGCTATGGACACACCCTGGGAGGCGGGGTCGGGCTCGCGATGATCGAACTGCCGGAAGTGATCACCGGAGAACTGCTCTCCGGTGGCACCTGGGAGGTGGACATCGCTGGCCGCGCCGTTCCAGCCGAGGTTTCCCTGCGACCCTTCTACGATCCGACGAGCGCGCGCATCCGAATGTGATCAGGCGCCAGGGGGAGCGCTGATCATGCTGAGGCGCGCAAAGCCCTGCGGGCTTGTGTTCAATGCCGGATCCAGATCGGCGATCTCGATCGGAGTCGAACCCCATTCGGTGAGCTGCTTCTCGATGGCCCGCCGCGCCTTGTCGAGCTTGCGCGCGATCATGCGTCGGGTCGCCCACTCCTGCTCACGGGTGCGCAGCGCTGCCTCGACAGCCGCCTCCTGCTGGGCGGACGCCCTGAGACCGAACGCTCGAATGAGCCCGGTGACGATCTCGATTCGATAGTCGTGAGCGCGTCGCACGAAGGTGCCGGGCTTGGACTGCATTCCGTTGAACAGGTCGATGGTGGACAGGACGAACGTGGTGACCGGGCGGAACTTGGTCTCGCGTGGGACCAGCGGCGGCCGCGAGGCTGGGGGGCCCATCCACCATGGCTCCTGCAGCACGACCTCGTATCCGTACTTGTTCACGGGGTCGTCGTGGTGGATAACCATGAGGTGGCGAGTCGTGCCATCGGCGTCGATCTCGTCTGGCTGGCTGACAAGGGTCAGCAGCCCATCGGGGTCAACCGCATCCGGATCCTTGCGCCAGGCCTTCCATAGGTGCGTGCGGAAGGGAACCCCGAAGTAGAGGCCCGCCTGCACGCCGAGGTCTGCCAGGCGCCTGATGTCGACTGAGCCGTCGGCCGCAACCGACAGGTCGAGTGCCACGTTTGCCCCGAGGCTCTCGCCGATGATGACGATCGTCGGCGGCGTGCCGCTGCTGCGCGTGGAGAGGTGCTGCTGGATCCCCTCCAGGACGAGCCGCGTCAGCTCGACGGCCTCGTGCGTGCGGGTGAGGGCGAGAGCGGACGGAACCAGCGCGTACTGCGGCACCACCGTGGCGCAGTCTCCACGCGTGAGGTATTCGAGCGCCTCGGCGATGGAGTAGTTGAAGTAGCCGACTCCGGTCGGAGAGCCGATGCAGATGATGCTGCGTTCGAAAGCGCCGACATCGATCATGTCCTGCACGGTGAGTCGAGCGCGCTCGTTGATGTCATCTGCGCATTCGTACCCGCCGACGACGCGAACGGGATCGATGGCCGGCTCGCCCATCACCTCCTCGATCTCCGCGGATGTCAGCGCCATGAGGACGAAGCGACGACCCTCCTTGCCCAGGCTGTCGAATGGCATGCGACTGGCAGGACCTGCGGAAACGCTGCGAGATGTCGGGGGAGCCGGATAGGCCGGCTCGACGATGTCGTCCCGCGTCTGGAGTCGCTGGGTGACGAGGTTCAGAGCCGTGATGCCGCCAGCGGTCAGCGCGCTGAGGATCACGCCGTGGGCGAGCAGAGTCCCGAGGGCCCCCGTCTCGCGGCCCAGCACGCGGTCCATGCCCCGCTCGAGGAGTTGGGCAGCAGTCTGCTCGCCTGCGGTCGCGGCGGCCAGCGCCAGACCGGAGGCGGCGCCGACAGCCACAGCCTGAGTGACGGCGCGGGTGCTGCCGTGATCGACGGCATGCCGCTCGGGATCGACGATGCCGAACTGCGCCGCCCGTCGGCCACGGCTCAGGATGCTCACCCCGACCACGGCTGCGCCGGTGGCCACGGCGGGCACCAAGGTGGTGTCGAGTCCGGCGCGCAGCCCAAGGCGACGATGCAGGAGGTCATCCCAGGCGACCGAGGCACCACCGGCGAGGGCGGAGAAGGCTGTCATGCGGCCGACCGCACCGAGGGCTGCCGCTGGCATGCTCCGGTCGCTGGATCGGTGGGCGATCGCCGAGAGCGCTACTCCGCCGATGATGCCGACCCCGGAGACGACGAGGT
>JAIOXK010000157.1 GCA_021741645.1 Candidatus Nanopelagicales bacterium | reverse complement strand
CCCGCCCTCGGGGGTGATGCGGAGCACCTTGCCCGCCAGGCTGGACTGATCCTGGGCGGCATTCTCGTCTCCGGCATCGCCTGTAGCCACGTAGAGCAGGCCATCGGGGCCGAAGGCGATGCGACCGCCGTTGTGGAAGATGTTCTTGGGGATCCCGGTCAGAACCGGCTCTGGTGGGCCGACTCGACTGCCGTTCCAGGGCATTCGGGCCACGCGGTTATCGGCGTCGCCCGTGAAGTACGCGTAGAGCCATCCCGGGGACGCACCCGGCTCCAGCGCAAGTCCGAGGAGTCCGCCTTCGCCCGTGGCATCGATACCGGGCACTGTGCCGACCACGGTGGGAGTCTGCGTCGACGTGACGAGCAGAATGCGCCCGGAATCGCGTTCTGAGACCAGAGCACCCCCGTCCGGGAGGAAGGTGAGTCCCCAGGGAACGCTGAGACCTGTGGCGACCGTCGCAACCTGGCGTATTGCGGAGGAGGAGGCCGTCGCATCACCGGATCCGCATCCCCCCAGCAGGCCTGCCGCGAGGAGAACGGCGGCCCAACGGGCGCTGTGATGAGGGTGCATGGCCTGATAACCCCCTTCTTGGACGGGTCGCCTCCAGTATGCGTCAGCTCCGGTCATCCGGCCGATTTCCTGTGCCCCATCGCCCTTGTGTACGATCGGCAGGCTTTGCTGCCCCTTTAGCTCATTGGTAGAGCGCTCCCTTGGTAAGGGCGAGGTACCGGGTCCGATTCCCGGAAGGGGCTCGAGGATCCCTCAGGGGACTCGGTGGGATGATGGTGTCCCACCAGCGGCGGGGTAGCTCAGTTGGTAGAGCAAGCGGCTCATAATCGCTGTGTCGCCGGTTCAAGTCCGGCCTCCGCTACTCGACCAGTACGACTGCACACCATGCAGGGAAACGCTTGGCAAGTACCCTTGCCGAGACCACACGAAAGGCAGACGACAGTGGCCAAGGCAACGGACGTTCGTCCGAAGATCACCATGGCGTGCGAAGAGTGCAAGAACCGCAACTACATCACCAAGAAGAACCGGCGGAATGATCCCGACCGGCTCGAGGTGAACAAGTTCTGCCCGGCTTGCGGCAAGCACACGGCGCACAAGGAAACCCGCTAGACCACGGCCATCGGCCATGGCACTGAATCCTGAGTTCGTAGGGCGCAGCTACGCGCCCGACGGCTCTTACGTTGTGGGTCGCGAGAAGATTCGCGAGTTTGCGACGGCCATCGACGACGCCAGCCCCGTCTTTCACGACGTTGAGGCGGCGCGCTCCATGGGCTATGCCGACCTCGTCGCCCCGCCGACCTTCGCTGCCGTGCTCTCGCTCAAGGCGAGCGGACGCGTCATCAGGGATCCGCAGTTGGGGCTGGACTACTCGCGCGTGGTGCACGGCGAGCAGCGGTTCGTCTATTCCCGTCCCATCGTGGCAGGTGATGAGCTGAACGTCACCACGACGATCGAGACAATCCGCACGATGGCTGGCAACGACATGATCACCACCCGTGGCGACGTCACCACGCTGGACGGCGAACCCGTGGTCACCACGTACTCATTGCTCATCTCGCGAGGTCCTGACGAGGAGACATCGTGAGCACCGAGTCCCGCGCCCACCTCAAAGTGGGATACGAGCTGCCCGCGAAGACGTTCACGGTGCAGCGGTCAGATCTCGTGCGGTATGCCGGTGCCTCGGGCGATTTCAATGTCATTCACTGGAATGAGCGGATCGCCACTGATGTGGGTCTGCCCAACGTCATTGCCCACGGCATGCTCACGATGGCGCTCGCCGGCCAGGTCGTCACGGATTGGCTGGGAGACCCCGGAGCCCTTCTGGAGTACGGGGTTCGCTTCACCCGTCCGGTCGTCGTGCCAGACGACGGCGTGGGGGCGACGATCGAGGTCACGGCCAAGGTCACCCGCATCGACGAGGCCGGAACTGCGCAGGTCACGGTGACGGCCACCTGCGAGGGCTCGACCGTGCTGGGCAAGGCGCAGGCCCTGATTCGACTGGCCTGACCATGGCGAGTCGGGTGCTGCTGGCTGAGCACACCACGCTGCGTGTGGGTGGTGCTGCCGACGAGTGGATCGTCGCGAGTGAGGAAGACGATCTCGTCGACGCCGTTCTCGGGTGCGATCGCGATGGCACGCCGGTGCTGCTGGTCGGCGGTGGCAGCAACCTCCTCGTCTCGGACGACGGCTTCCGCGGCACGGTCGTGCAGATCGCAACGACCGGAATCTCGGTGCGAGAGACAGCCGAGCACGTCGAGGTCATCGTCGCGGCGGGAGAGCCGTGGGGCGATGTCGTGTCCTACGCGGTGGACCGTGGCTGGGCGGGTATCGAGTCGCTGTCCGGGATTCCTGGCCTGGCCGGGGCCACTCCAGTGCAGAACGTCGGCGCATACGGGCAGGAAGTCTCCTCAGTCATCACCGAGATCCGCGCTCTGGATCGTCACGCGCGGAAGATCGTCACCCTCGACGGTGACTCGTGCTCCTTCGGGTACCGAACGAGCCGGTTCAAGCATGAGCCGAGCCGGTGGGTGGTACTCGAGGTCACCTTGCGGCTGACGACCGGAGGCGTCGGCACTGTCACCTACCCCGAGTTGGCTCGCGCGCTGGCAGTCGAGGTGGGGGAGGTGGCTCCGATTGCCGATGTGCGCGAAGGCGTGCTGGCCCTGCGCAGGAGTAAGGGCATGGTCCTCGACCCCCACGACCATGACACCTGGAGTGCCGGCTCCTTCTTCACGAATCCGATCGCCGAGCCTGCTATCGCTGATGCGATGCCTCCTGACTGCCCGCGGTATCCGGCGACGACAGGGGTGAAGCTGAGCGCTGCCTGGCTGATCGAGCGCTCCGGGGTAGGACGCAGCCACGCGCTCACCGATCCGGCGCGAGCCGCACTGTCCAGCAAGCACGTGCTTGCTCTCTCCAACCGGGGCAGTGCGAGCGCCGCAGACCTGATCGCGCTGGCCCGCGATGTGCGCGCTCGAGTGCAGGACACGTTCGGCATCACGCTCGAACCGGAACCGACGCTCGTCGGCTGCGACCTCGAGGCCTAGCCAGCGAGGGTCACGGACTACTGCGCCTCGGCGAGCAGCGCGGCCATGCGACCGACACCCTCGGTGATATCGGCGTCCGACGTGGCGTAGCTCAGCCGCAGGTACCCCGGAGTGCCGAATGCCTCGCCAGGAACGACGGCCACCTCGGCCTCGTCAAGGATCAGCCCCGCGAGGTGGGTTGACGACTCGATGGTGGCTCCGCGCAGCGAGCGCCCGATAAGCCCCTTGACCGACGGGTAGACGTAGAACGCTCCCTCGGGAGTCGGGCAGGTGACGCCGGGAATGGCCCCGAGGAGGTCGACGATGAGCAGTCGGCGGCGATCGAAGGCCCGCTTCATCTCATCAACGGCCGACAGGTCTCCGCTGACGGCGGCGAGGGCGGCCACCTGGGAGACATTCGCGACGTTGGAGGTCGCGTGCGACTGAAGGTTGGTCGCGCCCTTGACGACATCGTTGGGGCCGATCATCCAGCCCACGCGCCACCCAGTCATGGCGTAGGTCTTCGCGACGCCGTTGACGACAACGCAGCGGTCGGCCAACCCGGGCACGAGAACGGGCATGGAGGAGAACTCCGCATCGCCGTAGACGAGGTGCTCGTAGATCTCGTCGGTGACCACCCACAGGCCGTGCTCGAGCGCCCACTCGCCGATCGCCTTGACCTCTGCGGGGGAGTACACAGCGCCGGTCGGGTTCGAGGGGGAGACGAACACCAGCATCGTCGTGCGGTCGGTTCGCGCCGCCTCGAGCTGCTCGACGGTTGCGCGGTAGCCGGACGTCTCGTCGGTCATGACCTCGACCGGCACACCGCCGGCAAGTTGGATCGACTCTGGATACGTGGTCCAGTACGGGGCCGGGAGGAGGACCTCGTCGCCGGGGTTCAGCAGGGCAGCGAACGCGTTGTACAGCGCCTGCTTGCCGCCGTTCGTCACGAGCACCTGACTCGCGGCGACCTCGAGGCCGGAATCGCGCTTCGTCTTGACCGCGATGGCCTCCTTGAGCTCGGGCAGTCCACCCGCAGGCGTGTAGCGATGCCAGCGAGGATCGCTGCAGGCGGCCTGAGCCGCTTCCACTATGTAGTCGGGGGTCGGGAAGTCGGGCTCGCCGGCGCCGAAGCCGATCACGGGGCGCCCGGCGGCCTTGAGGGCCTTCGCCTTGGCATCCACCGCGAGGGTCGCGGACTCCGAGATGGCGGCGATGCGGCGCGAGATGCGGGAGTCGGTCATGTGCTCATCCTTGCAGTCCC
Source organism: Candidatus Nanopelagicales bacterium (assembly GCA_021741645.1). Classification (GTDB taxonomy): domain Bacteria; phylum Actinomycetota; class Actinomycetes; order S36-B12; family S36-B12; genus UBA10649. The sequence goes on along the minus strand of JAIOXK010000157.1, from coordinate 713 downwards.
TTCACTGGCCTGAGAGGTGAGGTGGGTGCTCGGGGGGACCGGATTGGACCGGCCTTGGGCCGGGCCCGTAGACTCCCCCTTCGCAGAAGTAGGTCGGCGCGAGCCTGCCCTCCGACGCGTTTCGAAGTCATCCCCCGATGGCTTCGAAGGGTCGTAGCTCAACTGGTAGAGCACCGGTCTCCAAAACCGGCGGTTGGGGGTTCAAGTCCCTCCGGCCCTGCGAGGCGCCTTCGCTCCGCAGGTCACGACCCTTGGGTCGGCCGAACGAGCGCAGGAGCACGAAGGCAAGCAGGACCAGCAGTTCCAGGCATGACATGAACGACGAACAGACGAACAGACGAACGACGAAGAAGCGAAGAAGAAGAGGAGTCAGACGATGTCGGACACTGACGCCATGTCCGACCGCGGGTCCAGTGACCGCGGTCGCCAGGACAAGGGCAACGTGTTCTCGCGTCTTGCCCTCTTCATCCGGCAGGTGATCGTCGAGCTCCGCAAGGTCATCTGGCCCACGCGCAAGGAGCTCATCGCCTACACCACCGTCGTGGTGGTGTTCGTGCTGATCATGGCCGGCATCATCGCGGGCTTCGACTACGTGTTCACCAAGGGTGTGCTCTTCGTCTTCGGATGATGGGCCTCCACTCGACGACTCAAGGAGATTGACAGCCGTGTCCGATCAGGACCCCACGTCGCCCTCGCTCGACCCGTTCGCCACG
>JAIOXK010000156.1 GCA_021741645.1 Candidatus Nanopelagicales bacterium | reverse complement strand
TGCTCCGATAGGCCACCGCCTCCAGCGGCACCGTGGACTGCCCGAGTACCCGCAGCGGCCCGACGCCACCCACGAAGCCGGCCACCACGATGAGCGTGACCGCGGCAAGCAGCATCAGCACCACGACGGTGAGCCACCTGGGCCATCCTCGGCGCGGCCTGTCGAATTCGCGCAGCCCCGGGATCAGCGGTCCCTGCGCCACCGACGCCCCTCGATTTCGCTCACGAGGAGATCATGGCCCTTCACGTCGACCGGGTCGAGATGTCAGGAGACGGCGTCTGCTTCACCGGCGCCTGCCGCTTCGACTGGCGGAACGTCCGGAAGCTCGACCTTGGGCGTCGCGGTGAAGGTGAACGGCTCCTCAGAGTCGTCGGTGGCCACGTCGACCACGACGATGGACCCTGGATTCAGATCACCGAAGAGCAGCTTCTCCGCCAGCGGGTCCTCGATATCGCGCTGAATCGTGCGACGCAGCGGACGAGCACCGAGAGAACTGTCGTAGCCGCGGTGGGCCAGCAGGGCCTTGGCCGCGTCGGTGATCTCGATGCCCATGTCCTGCTCCTCGAGACGGTGCTCGAGGCTCGCGACCATGAGATCCACGATCTCGATGATCTCCGTCTCGGTCAGCTGGTGGAACACGATGACGTCATCGATGCGGTTGAGGAACTCCGGGCGGAAGTGCTGCTTGAGCTCCTGCTGCACCTTCGCCTTCATCGCCTCGTAGGCGCCTTCGGTGTCGCTGTCCGGTGCGAAGCCGAGGCTCTGGCCCTTGGACACGTCGCGGCTGCCCAGGTTGGTGGTCATGATGATGACGGTGTTCTTGAAGTCGACGACGCGTCCCTGGGCATCGGTCAGACGACCCTCCTCAAGAACCTGCAGGAGGGAGTTGAAGATGTCCGGGTGGGCCTTCTCGACCTCGTCGAACAGCACCACCGAGAACGGCTTGCGACGCACCTTCTCCGTGAGCTGGCCACCCTCTTCATAACCGACGTAGCCGGGAGGGGATCCAAAGAGGCGCGAAGCAGTGTGCCGCTCGGAGAACTCGCTCATGTCAAGGGCGATGAGCGCGTCGTCGTCGCCGAACAGGAACTCTGCAAGAGTCTTGCTCAGCTCAGTCTTGCCGACACCCGACGGTCCCGCGAAGATGAACGATCCCGACGGACGCTTGGGGTCCTTCAGGCCTGCACGCGTACGACGGATCGACTTCGACAGCGCCTTGATCGCCTGCTCCTGGCCGATGACGCGCTTGTGCAGCTCCTCCTCCATGCGCAGCAGGCGGGCGATGTCGTCCTCGGTGAGGTCGGAGACCGGAATGCCCGTCATGAGGGCGAGGACCTCGCCGATCAGGTGCTCATCGACCTCGGCGACCACATCGAGGTCGCCAGCCTTCCACTCGCGCTCGCGCTCGACCTTCTCGGCGAGCAGCTTCTTCTCCTGATCACGCAGGGCAGCAGCCTTCTCGAAGTCCTGGGAGTCGATCGCCGACTCCTTCTCCCGACGCACGTCAGCGATGCGATCATCGAACTCACGCAGATCCGGCGGCGCCGTCATCCGGCGGATGCGCAACCGGGAACCGGCCTCGTCGATCAGGTCGATGGCCTTGTCGGGCAGCTGACGATCGGAGATATAGCGATCCGAGAGGCGCGCCGCGGCTTCCAGGGCTCCATCGGTGATGGACACCCGGTGGTGGGACTCGTAGCGATCGCGCAGCCCGCGGAGGATCTCCACCGTGTGCGGGACATCGGGGGCGTCGACCTGGATGGGAGCGAAACGTCGCTCCAGCGCCGCATCCTTCTCGATGTGCTTGCGGTACTCGTCCAGCGTGGTCGCACCGATGGTCTGCAGTTCGCCGCGGGCGAGCATCGGCTTGAGGATGCTCGCGGCATCGATGGCGCCTTCGGCAGCGCCAGCGCCGACCAGGGTGTGCATCTCGTCGATGAACAAGATGATGTCGCCGCGCGTGCGGATCTCCTTGAGCACCTTCTTCAGCCGCTCCTCGAAATCGCCGCGGTAGCGGCTGCCGGCGACGAGCGCACCGAGGTCGAGCGTGTACAGCTGCTTGTCCTTGAGGGTCTCGGGCACGTCGCCGCTGACGATGTCCTGGGCCAGGCCCTCCACCACTGCGGTCTTGCCCACGCCCGGCTCACCGATGAGGACCGGGTTGTTCTTGGTGCGGCGCGACAGCACCTGCATGACGCGCTCGATCTCCTTCTCGCGCCCGATCACCGGGTCGAGCTTGCCCTCGCGCGCGGCGACGGTCAGGTTGCGGCCGAACTGGTCGAGGACGAGGGACGTGGACGGGGTGCCCTCCGCCGGACCGCCAGCAGTGGCCGGCTCCTTGCCCTGGTAGCCGCTCAGGAGCTGGATGACCTGCTGCCGGACGCGGTTGAGGTCCGCGCCGAGCTTGACGAGCACCTGTGCGGCGACGCCCTCGCCCTCACGGATGAGGCCGAGCAGGATGTGCTCCGTGCCGATGTAGTTGTGCCCCAGCTGCAGCGCCTCGCGGAGGGAGAGCTCCAGCACCTTCTTGGCGCGTGGGGTGAAGGGGATGTGGCCACTGGGCGCCTGCTGGCCCTGGCCGATGATCTCCTCGACCTGCTGCCGCACCGCCTCAAGGGAGATCCCGAGGCTCTCGAGTGCCTTGGCCGCGACGCCCTCGCCCTCATGGATGAGGCCGAGCAGGATGTGCTCCGTGCCGATGTAGTTGTGGTTGAGCATGCGCGCTTCTTCCTGCGCCAGCACCACAACCCGCCGTGCTCGGTCGGTAAACCTCTCGAACATCCTCAGTACTCCCGTCCGTCGCCAGAGCCCAACCATAACCGCGGTCAGGTTTCATCCTCGTATCGTCCAACCCTCTCGCGTGAGGGCTTGTTCCGCCATACGACCCGATCCACTACGCCCACCGCGAACACGGGCCCACCGGGAACACGGGCCCACCGCGAACACGGGGGCCGGTCACCCCGTGATCCGGGCTCCGGGGACGGGCCCCTGGGCTCGACGGACCGTGCGACACAGACCCGTGGACGTCAGGGCGACGGCCAGATCGAGGGCATGCTCCTCATCACGCGCGAGGAAGGCGCACGTTGGCCCGCTTCCCGAGACGATGCCGCCCAGCGCCCCGAAGTCATCGCCCGCCGCCAGCACCTGTCCCAGGGACGGCCGCAAGGAGCTCGCGGCAGCCTGGAGGTCGTTGTGCAGGCTGATGCCCAGCAGTACCGGGTCTCCCGCGGCCAGCGCCTGCATGAGCATGTCCGAGACATAGGGGTCGGGCACCGATCGTCCCTCGCGGAGCCGATCGCACTCGCCGTACACCGCTGGAGTGGACAGGCCGCCGTCCGCCAGCGCGAAGACCCACGAGAAGGTCCCCCGCGACAGCACCGAGGTCAGGTTCTCGCCTCGCCCCGTGCCGATCGCCGTGCCGCCCTGGAGGGGGAACGGCACGTCGGAGCCCAGGTCTGCCGCGAGCGCTGAGAGCTCCTCCCTCGGCACCCCCGACCGCCACAGCGCGTCACAGGCCACCAGGGTGCCGGCCGCGTCCGCACTCCCTCCGGCCATTCCGCCGGCCACCGGAATCGCCTTGTGCACATGGATCGCGACATCAGGCTCCACGCCGACATGCGCCGCCAATGCCTCGGCCGCCTGATGCGCGAGGTTCGCAGCATCGGTGGGCAGCCCCTCCGCGTCATCGCCGGAGAGAGTGAGCGCGATACCACCGCCCGGATTCGGACGAACGACGATCTCGTCGCACAGATTCACCGCCTGGAACACGGTGACGAGCTCGTGAAAGCCGTCGGGGCGCGCCTGCCCGACGGAGAGCTGCAGGTTCACCTTGGCCGGAACCCGGACCGTCACCGAACGCGCACTCATCCCCGCAGGCTATTGGGAGGAGGGGCCTGAAGCCTCGGCAAGGGCATCGGCGATGCGGGCGAATTCCCCGACACCGAGTTGCTCGCCGCGAAGTCCGGGGTCCACTCCCGCATTGCGCAGGGCTGCCTCGGCTGCTGGCGCCGACCCGGCAAGGCTCGCGAGTGCCGAGCGGAGGGTCTTGCGCCGCTGGGCGAAAGCTGCGTCGATGACCGCGAACGTCGCCTCGCGTCCGGCCCTCGAGGGTGGCGATGCGTGACGAGTCATCCGAACGAGACCTGAGTCCACATGGGGAACCGGCCAGAAGACGGAGGTCCCGACGTTGCCAGCCGCCTCCACCGAGCAGTACCACCGGGCCTTCACGCTGGGAACTCCATACGTGCGGCTCCCCGGACCCGCCGCGAGCCGATCCGCCACCTCCTTCTGCACCATCACCAGAACACTCTCCAGCGACGGGAACCGCTCGAGCAGGTTCAGCACCACGGGCACGGCGACGTTGTAGGGCAGGTTCGCCACGAGAGCCGTCGGTGCCACCGGGAGTTCGGTGATGCGCATGGCGTCCTCGTGGACGGTGATGAGGCGCTCGGCGAACTCCGGCAGGCGCTCTCGCACCGTCACCGGAAGCTGCTCCGCGAGGACCGGGTCGAGCTCGACGGCCACCACCGTGCGCGCATACGGCAAGAGAGCCAGGGTGAGGCTCCCCAGCCCTGGCCCGACCTCCAGCACGATGTCGTCGTCCGTCAATCGCGCCGCCGCAGCGATCCGCCGAACGGTGTTGGGGTCGGTGACGAAGTTCTGCCCCATCCGCTTGGTCGGACGGATGCCGAGCGACTCGGCGAGGGCACGAACCTCGCGTCCGCCCAGCAGCGCGGCCGAGACCTTCTCGTCGTTGGCCGTCACCATTCTCCGAAGGCGGTCTGCGCATTGTCGAACAGCAGAGCACAGAGCGACGCCTCATCAACGCCGCGACGTTCGGCCATGGCGCGAACGGTGTGCGGCATGAGGTAGGAGGCATTCGGCTTGCCGCGGTGCGGCACCGGCGTGAGGTACGGGGCATCCGTCTCGACGAGAAGGAGATGGTCCGGCGTCACGTCGAGTGCCTCACGCAGCGACTCGTTCGCCTTGAAGGTCACCGGGCCCGCGAAGGAGAGGAACCAGCCACGCTCGGTGCAGTAGCGGGCCATGTCGGC
>JAIOXK010000155.1 GCA_021741645.1 Candidatus Nanopelagicales bacterium | reverse complement strand
GAGGACCTGCCCTCCTTCCACTATCAGGTGGCGAAGGCGGGTGGTCCCTCCATCCGGTGCGCGCCCTATGCCACCTATGGCACGCAGGAGCTCTCCGACAACGTCGCCACCGCGCTGATGGATCGGCGCGCGTGTCTGATGTCCAACCACGGCATGCTGGCACTGGGCTCGGACCTGGATGCGGCGCTCGCCCTGGCCATCGAGGTGGAGGTCCTGTGCCGCCAGTTCCTCATCGCGCGAGCGGCGGGGACCCCCGTTCTGCTCAGTGATGAGCAGATGGCCCAGGCGGCCGACAAGTTCAGCCGCTATGGACTTCCTGAGGCGTGAGATCGGCTACCCGAGGCGTAGCTCGAGGTCAGTGAAGGACGCGACTCGGAGCTCCTGCGCCACCGTGGCCTGCTCCTCGCCCGCGCGCAGCACGCCGACGGTCTGCCAGCCGGCTTCACTCGCGGCGTCGAGCTCGGCCTGCACATCTGACAGGAACACAAGACCAGGCGCAGGAATTCCGAGCTGCTGGGCAATGCGCTGGTAGGAGTGAGCCTCGCGCTTGGGTCCCGCGGTCGTGATGTCGAAGTTGTCATCGATGAAGGCGTCGAGATCACCTTGCTCCGCATTGGCGAAGAGAGCATGCTGCGCGGCGACCGAACCGGAGGAGTAGATGACCAGCGGGATGCCGGCGCTGTGCCATTCATGAAGGGCGGGCGGTACGTCGTCGAACATGTGCGACGTCAATGCGCCCTGCGAGTAGCCCTGCTCCCAGATGAGTCCCTGAAGGGCCTTCAGGGGTGCAGCCTTGACGTCCTGGTCGATCCACGACTGCAGTTGCTCGACCACGGCATCGACTTCGTCAATCGAGACCCCCAGCTGATCGGCCACCTCCCTGACAGCACCGGCGGTCACCGGTTCATCCCCGTGATCGCTGATCCATGCGGGCAACTGCCGACGGGCGTAGGGGAACAGCACGTCGTACACATGCCGGGCGGCGCTGGTGGTGCCCTCGATGTCCATGACGACGGCTCGGCAGGTGATCGGGACCATGGTGCCATTCAATCGCACGACCTCGGGGACCGATGGATGCGTGGAGGAGGGAGGCTGGAGGCTGGAGGTTGGAGGCTAGGGTCGCCGTCATGAGTCTCGAGCACGGCCGCGCGGTCCGACTGGCGGCGACGACGCGGCAGCTGTACGACCTGGGGTGGATGCGGGGCACGTCGGGAAATGTGTCGGTGGTGGCTCAGGAGGAGCCACGGCACCTGCTGGTCAGTGCGAGTGGCATCGCCAAGCACTCGACCCAGCCGGAGCACGCGGTCATGACCGACGCCGAGGGCGTGGCACTCGAGGGGCAGGCTCACCGGCCGAGCGCCGAGGCACGCGTGCATGCCTCGATCGTGGACGCCGTGCAGGCGCACGCCGTTGTTCACGTGCATGCGATGTCCTCCGTCCTCGCGGCGACGCGCTGGCCAGATGGCGTCGTCCTCGCTGGCAATGAGCAGCTCAAGGGGCTGGGCTGCTCGGCTGAGGGCGAGCGGTACACCGTGCCCGTCGTCGCCAACAGCCAGGACATGGTGGATCTGAGTGCGCGCATCCGGCGAGCGCTCAACCCGGAGGTGCCAATCGTCCTGGTGGCCGATCACGGCATGTACGTCTGGGGAGACTCGCTCGAGGATGCCGCGAATCGCACGGAGAGCGCCGACTGGCTGCTCCAGCACGCGCTCCTGCGCGAGCTGGTCACTGCCCGATAGTTTCTGCTGAAACGAGAGAGGAGATCGGATGAGCCTGCTCACCGTCTGGTCGGATGCCGATGCGACGACACCCCTGATTCAGACCCCCGACCCGGAAGTCATCGGACGTGAACTGGCTGGAGTGGGGGTCTCCTACCGCCGGTTCGACACCAGGGACGATGTCCCGCTGGATGCTGGCCAAGAAGAGGTGCTCGCGGCGTATTCGGATCTGGTGGGCGGACTCGTCGCGGAGCACGGGTACACGCTCATCGATGTCGCCCAGCTTCACCTCTCCGAGGAGAGCCCTGATTCGGTCAAGGAGACTGCGGCCGTTGCCCGACTCAAGTTCCTGAGCGAGCACACGCACGATGAGGAGGAGATCCGCTTCTTCTCCCATGGCAGCGGGGTGTTCTACCTGCACATCGGTGACCGGGTCCTGGGCATGCTGTGCACGGCTGGCGATCTGCTGAGCGTGCCGGCACTCACCACCCACTGGTTCGACATGGGGACGATGCCCGACTTCACGGCCATTCGCTTCTTCCGCACGGATGACGGATGGGTGGGCACCTTCACCGGAAGCGACATCGCCGAACGCTTCCCGACCCATGACGAGTTGGCCGAGGTGGCGTCGCATGCCTGAGCTTGACGAGAAGGCCTGGGATCAACTGAGGCAGGCGGCCCGGGCTGCCCGCGAACTGGCGTATGCGCCGTACTCGCACCATCCCGTTGGCGCCGCCGCCCTCGTCGACGATGGTCGCATCGTCACGGGCAGCAATGTCGAGAATGCGTCCATCGGCGTGACGCTGTGCGCGGAGTGCTCACTGCTGGGAGATCTGGTTCGCACGGGCGCTCCGGGTCATCGTGGTCGCCTGATCGCCTTCGCCTGCGTGGGCCCCAATCCGGGGGCCCTGCTCCCATGCGGCCGATGCCGGCAGCTGCTGTTCGAGCACGGAGGTGCCGACCTGCTGGTCGATCGCGACGGAGGGCCCGTGCCACTCTCCTTCCTGCTGCCCGACGGCTTCGGCCCGGATCAGCTGCCATGAGTGCGCTCGGAGTCATCGCCGGGACCGGCTTCTACTCGCTGGACGCGCTGGACTCGCCTCGGGAGGCGGATCTGCAGACGCCGTTCGGTTCCGCTCGCGCCATCATCGGTGGGCTGCACGGACGCGAGACGGTCTTCTTGACCAGGCACGGGTCGGACCACTCGGTTCCCCCGCACAAGGTCAACTACCTCGCGAACATCGCCGCGCTCGTCGAGCTGGGCGTCTCGGAGGTCCTTGCGGTCAACGTGGTCGGCGGCATCGGCCTGGAGTCAGGCGCGCTGGCTGTCGTGGACGACTTCCTCGACTTCACCAAGGCACGACCCGTGACCTTCTTCGATGGCTCGACGCCTGAGGGAGTCGTCCATGCCGATATGACGGTGCCCTACGACGAGCGACTTCGCTCGACTCTCCTGGAGTCCGCGGACGCTCAGGGCATTCCGGTGGAGCGCTCGGGCATCTACGCGGCCTTTGAGGGGCCACGATTCGAGACCCGAGCCGAGATCCGCATGGCGCAGATGATGGGCGCGACCGTCGTGGGGATGACGGGGGTGCCTGAGGTGGTGCTGGCGAAGGAGAAGGGCCTGCCCTACGCCTCCTTGTGCCTCGTGGCGAATCCCGCGGCCGGACTCGGTCCGGAGATCACGATCGAGGAGGTCATGGCCGTCGTCGAGTCGGGAGCTCAGACGGTGGGACGCATCATCGTCGAAGCCGCGCGAAGGCTCGCGAATGAAGGCTGACCTCCTCCTGGACTCCGCCCGCTACGTCGTGGTGTGCGATGACAGCGCGACCGTGCTGGCGGATTCATCCGTTGCCGTTGCTGACGGCCGGATCATCGGGGTCGGGCCTGCGGAGGAGATGCGAACGTCGGTCGAGGCCGCTGAGGTGATCGATGCCCGCGGGCAGGTGATCATGCCCGGTCTCATCAACCTCCACACGCATCTGCCCATGACCCTCCTCCGCGGAGTCGCGGAGAACGTGGACCTTCAGGGGTTCCTCGAACTCGTGTGGGCCGAGGAGGCTCGCGTGATGGACCCTGCGGGTGTCGAGCTCGGTGCCCGGCTCGGTGCGGTCGAGGCTCTCCTCAGCGGGACCACCACGGCTCTCGACATGTACTTCCATCCGCAGGCCGCACATCGCGGTGCGGTGTCGGCGGGGCTGCGGCACGTCATCGGTCCGGTGTTCTTCTCGTTCCCCGGTCCGGATGGACTCGCGTGGGATGAGCGCATGGCGATGGCCAGGAGGTGGCCGGACGACCTTGCCGCCATCGGCGGGCCCCACGTGCCGGTGGCCTACATGCCGCATGCTCCCTTCACAGTGGAGGTCGAGCATCTCGCACAGATCGCCGAACTGGCGCGGGAGACCGACGCCATCATCACCACGCACACATCCGAGAACGACTCCGAGAACGACGACACCCTGGGCTCTCGAGGCATGCGTCCCGTCGCCTGCCTGGATGAGAGCGGCGTCCTGGGCCTCGCGCCTGTCCTCGCCCACGGAGTGCGCCTGGATGCCGATGACCGCCGGACGGTCGCTGCGGCGGGGGCGAGTGTGGCGCACTGCCCCGGCTCGAACCTGAAGCTGGCCAGTGGCGCCGCGGACATCGTCGGCTATCGATCCGACGGCATTCGTGTGGGCCTGGGCACTGACGGCTGCTCATCCAGCAATGACCTCGACATGTTCCCCGTCCTGCGGCTGGCGGCCAACCTCGCCCGGCTGGTGCAGCACGATCCGGCAGCGATCTCGGCTGCCGACATTCTGCGCATGGCGACCCTCGAGGGGGCGCGTGCACTCGGGATGGGGGACCGCATCGGATCGGTCGAGGTGGGCAAGGAGGCGGATCTCGTCGTCATCGACACGCGAGTCCCGCACCTGACGCCGCTTCGTGACCCGCACACGGCGATCGTCTTCGCCGCCGGTCGATCGGACGTGCGACACGTGGTGGTGGCGGGCGATGTGGTGGTGCGGGATCGGCGATCCACGCGCATCGACATGGACGACCTGCTGGACGAGGCTAACGCTCGAGTAGGCACCTGATGCCAGGCATCGATCACCTGACGGCAGCGGAGGTCATCGACCACCTGGGCCTGGAGTACCTCGAGGGCGAGGGGATCTGGATCAGCCTGATCTGGCGCAGCGAGGCGGGAAGCGCGATCTACGCCCTGCTAACGAGGGAGGACTTCTCCGCCCTGCACCGACTGCGGGAGGACGAGTTCTGGACCCATGTCGCCGGGGCGTCGATCGACATGCTGCAACTCCACCCGGACGGCCGCAGCGAGCAGCTTCGCATCGGCCAC